>JAUYMM010000020.1 GCA_030699485.1 Candidatus Woesebacteria bacterium
ATGCAAACACTTATACTTCCAGGATATTCTAAAAAAAACAAGGAATGGGCGGACGAGGTTACTAAAAATTTAAAAACAGAAGGTGTTATTCGTCCGTTTTACTGGATGCATTGGACAGACGAAAATAGTAAATTTGATCCTCAGGAAAAGGCAGAATTAATAATAAAACATATTAGAGGTGAAAAAATAAATATTATTGCAAAGTCAATTGGGACTTTAGTTGCAAGTTTGGTATCTCAAACTATTCCTGAACAAGTAGACAAAATTATTTTTTGTGGAATTCCATTAAAAAGTTTAAATGAAGAAGAAATCGAATTAATTAAGAAATGTATAGTATCTAAAAAGAAAAAGTTTGTTGGTTTTCAAAACATTAATGACCCTCTTGGTAGTTTTGATGAAGTTAAAGGTTTTGGTAATGTCAAAATGACTAACCGAGATGATCATAGCTATCCATTTTTTGACGAGTTTAATGAGTTTTTAATTTGACAAATTTTAAAAAGGATATACTATATAATTAATTATGAAAGATAGATTACAAGAAACAGGAATGTATGGAGGTTGGAAAAGGGTTGGTAAGGATATGTATGTTGCACAAATTCCTGTTATTCCTCAATCAAAAGATTTTGTTGATTTTGCGCGCCAGTCCAGAGCTAGATGGGATATAGTTGCTTATTTAAAAAGTAAACTTTCAAAATCTCCAACGAGTGGTACCCCAATGGAAGCTAAGAAATAATTTTTTATACAAAAAGATGTATTTGACTTTTGGTTTCCTTCGGCATATAAATAATATAGTATATGCAAACGATAGCCGAAAAAGTGAGTGTAATTTTAGAGGATAATATTCCTATATCTATTACTTGGAAAAATAGAGATTATAAAATTACTAAAATTGGACTTCACCATGATTATTATGAAGGAAAAGTTTTAATGCATGTATTTTCTGTTTTATCAGATAGTTTATTTTTAAAATTAAAATTAAATACAAAACATTTAACATGGAATTTAATGGAAATCGATCAAACATAATTCATCTTGATATCAATTCTTGCTTTGCAACAATTGAGCAACAAGCAAATCCTAATTTGCGTAACAAACCAATTGTTGTTGCAGCCTATACTACACTTTCAGGTTGTATTTTAGCAGCTTCAATAGAAGCAAAAAAATTAGGTATTAAAACTGGAATGAGAGTAAAAGATGCAAAACAAATTTATCCTCGTCTTATTGTTCTTGTACCAGATCCTCCAAAATATAGATTTGTTCACAAAAAAATTAAAAGAATTCTAGGCGAATTCTCAAGTAATGTAATTTCTAAATCTATTGATGAGTTTGTGTTTCACCTCGACTTGTTAGGCGAAGCTGACACAAGAAGGGTTAGTATTAAAATTAAAGAAAGAATAAAAAAAGAAGTAGGTGAATATATAACTGTTTCAATTGGAATATCAACTAATAGATATTTAGCTAAAATTGCCAGTAATTTACAAAAACCTGATGGACTCTGCGAGATAAACAAAGAAAATTTTAAAGAAGTTTTTACAAAACTTAAATTAACCGATTTAACAGGAATTAAGATAGGTAATTCAACAAGACTTAATCTTTATGGTATTAAAACAGTTTTAGAATTTTATAACTCACCTATTTGGAAATTGAAACTTGCCTTTGGTGGTATTGTAGGATTATATTGGCACACAAGGTTACATGGATATGAAATTGACAATTTTAAATCATTAAAAAAAACTTATGGTAACTCGTATGCCCCACCTCCCAATAAAGCTCATTTAAAACTTGAAATACTTTCTAAACTTTGCCAAAAAACAGGTTATAGATTAAGAAAAGCTGGATTTGTAGCAAATGGAATTCATTTATCAATATCATATAGAGATGGTAACTATTGGCACAAAAGTATAAAAACAAAAAGAACAATTTTTGAAAGTGGAGATATTTATAAAGAAGCAATTAACTTACTTAATGAAAATTTATCAATTGAATTGCCACGAGTAATTTCTGTTAACGTTTTTTCGTTGCAAGCGGCGAAGCATTTACAGCTTGATATTTTTTCTGATGAAATTAAAAAGACTCAGTTAGTAACTGCAATAGATAAAATTAATAATAAATGGGGATTATATACAATACATCCTGCGAGGATGAGTGTTGACTCTACAGTTGTTCAAGACCGGATAAGCTTTGGCCAAGTTTAATGCCAAATTTATCGCTAAATCCAGCATTAACTTCCAAGACATAATTTATGTCATCAGGTGCTGGGTATTTAGTTAGTTTACTATCGATAACATTTGGTTCAGGCTTTACATCTTTATCAATTCCAATAATTATATTGTCATTAATCCAAATAATATCGAGTGGGATTTTTGTATCTTTCATCCAAAAGACAAGTTTTGATTTTTTGGAAAAAACAAAAACCATACCAGAGTTTTCATCTAATTTTGTTCTATTTGATAATCCCCTTGCTCTTTCTTCATTAGTTTTAGCTACTTCAACTTGAATTTCTGTGTCATTTATCTTAATTGTCTTATGACTAGAGCTTGGAGTTGGTGTTATTTTTTTAAATAAAGAATCAAATTTTCCCTGAGATAAAAAACCTACAAAACTAATAAAAACTGCAACAGCTATAATAGGAAGGAAAATTGATTTGAACATTAATTTATTTGGGCTTCAATCTGGTCGAGTTCTGCGTCAAGATTTGTAAGATCTGTTTCTGTTAAATCTTTTTCTATATCTTCAACAGTATCTAATTCAGAAACAGTTTCAACTTTTGTAATTTCTCTCTCAAAAGTTTTTGGAGATACTAATTCCTTAGATGACATTAAATAACCAAATACTGCTAAAACTATAACCAATATTGCCAGTAAAGATATAACTAATTTACTTTTCATTTGTAGCTCCTATTCTTAATCCTTTAATTTCCCCAATTGATTTAACCAAAGCAGAGTGAACTGCTTTTAGTTTATTTTTAATTGAATCTAAAGTAACTTTTGTTTCTTTAAAAGCCATTTTTGCATCGTCAGCTTCTGGAATACTTGCCAAACTAGTCTTAAAAATATCAATTTCCTCATTGGCACTTGCTAAATTAGTTTTTGCCTCAGTTACTGCATCCTTAGCTAGTTTAGTACTTATATCAGTATCTGAAGCATCAATTTTTGCAATTCTTGCATCAATTCTGTCAATTAATTTTTGAAGTCTTTCAACCACTGCATCTAATCTGATCGTCATTTTATTAGAAAAGGACATAATTCGTTCTCTTTTGGCAGCAGTTATCTTGATTTTTCTTTCTTCTCTTTTCTCTTCTCTTTGAACTCTCACTCCTACGCCTTGAGCAAAAATATTTGGAGCAAAAACTAAACTCAAAAATATGCCTGCAATTAGTAAGGACTTCATGGCGGAGCTGGATATCATGTAAATAATACTAGACTATTAAAATAAACAATGCAAGTACACTAAAAAAGACAACAATTGGAATAAAAAGTAAAAGAACAGATAGAGTATCTACCTCCTTCTTTTTAAATGTATGAATAGTGTCCATGTAAGTATTGTATCATGTAATTAGAGTCTATTTAATAATAGGGACTACGTCAATACTAGTGTAAAACCCGCAAAATCACGGGTACAATAGGTATTGCATACCGCAAAATCACGTGTATAATATAAAGTATGGTAAATATGATCAAAAGGAAAATATACTCAAAGCTAGTTACACACCTCAAAAATCCTGAAATTACAATGTTGGTGGGCTCAAGACAGGCAGGTAAAACTACTTTGATGGAGTTGCTAAAATCTGAATTAAAAACTCGGGGTGAAGAAACTTGTAGTTTTAATCTAGAAAGAGAAGAAGATCAGCCCTTTTTTAAAAATCAAATGGCATTAGTAGAAAGATTAAAACTTAAATTTGGTAATAAAAAAGGCTATGTTTTTATTGATGAAATTCAAAGGCTTGAAAATGCAGGACTATTTTTAAAAGGTATTTATGATAGAAAATTGCCATATAAATTTGTGGTAACAGGCTCTGGAAGTTTGGAATTAAAAGAAAAAATTCATGAATCGTTAGCTGGAAGAAAAAGAATATTTGAAATTTCAACACTTAGTTTGGAGGAATTTGTAAATTTTAAAACTGAATATCAATATGAAGGTAAACTTAAAGACTTTTTTAGGATTGATGAACAAACGTCAAATCGCTTAATGAAAGAATATTTGTTGTGGGGTGGCTATCCTAGAGTAGTTTTAGCTCAAAAAGAGTCAGACAAAATTGCTACGTTAGATGATATTTATCATAGTTATTTAGAAAAAGATATTAAACAACTTTTGGGTGTGATAAAGGGTGAGGAATTTACAAAATTATTAATGATTCTTGCCGATCAAGTAGGTATGGTGGCTAATGTTTCAGAGATTAGTTCAACTCTAGGAATTGATAGAGAAACTACAAAAAGATATCTCTGGTTTCTTAAAAAAACATTTATTATTGATGAAGTCAGACCATTTTATAAAAACTTAAGAAAAGAACTAACCAAACGGTCAGTTTTTTATTTTAATGATTTAGGAATGAGAAATTATATATTGAATAAACTTAATCAAAAGAATTTAGAAGTTGATGGTGGGTTTTTATTTCAAAACTTAGTTTATTTTTCTTTAAAAGAAATTACATCAACAGAACCAACCAAAATTAACTATTGGAGAACTTTAGACGGAGCAGAAGTTGATTTTATTATAAACTCTGGGTCTGGTGTTTGGCCAATCGAAATAAAGTATTCAAAACTTAAAGAAATAAAAAAGACTAGATCAATGACTAGTTTTATTGATGCCTATAAGCCAAAAAAAATGACAATTGTTAATCTAAATTTAAACAAAACAGAACAAATTAATAATGTTGAGTTTGAAGCAAAAACATTACTCGAGATATAAGGTTAGTGCCGGAGACTGGAATTGAACCAGCAAGGATTGCTCCACAGGTTCCTAAAACCTGCGCGTCTACCAATTTCGCCACTCCGGCATCTTACATTTAAAGTATAACATTTTTAGGTAAAAAAAAGCCCCTCCTTTAACAGAGGGGCTTGTAAAAATTCTAACGCCTTACACTGCAAGCAGTGAAAGCCTCAAAACGTAATTAGTACTATAGCATATGACTATGGGTCTGTCAAGTCTTTTTACAAATCATCCCTTTTTCTAGCGAGAACGAAAAAAGAAGGACCAAAATTAAATTTAGCAAAAGGTATTTGTAATATTCTTTCTAGATCAATTAGCATATGCACGGAAAAAAGTTTTTTAAGTAATGTAGATCTAATATTTGAAACAGATCTAACTTCTAATATTTCAAAATTGTATTCTTTTAACTTCTCTATTATCTGATCGGGATGATAGTTTATAAAAGGAAGTGTATTTTTCTTTATATGTTTTTTACTTCTAATATCTATTGGAAAAATATTTATGGGATAAGTGAAGTCTCCTTTCGAGATACTTCTAATACAGGCCTTAAGATGACTTTTATTTGGAAATTCAAGTATAAAGTATCCCCTATTTGAGATTAATTTAGATATAATTGCAAACGCTTCATCAATATCTTCAATGTGATGAAGGACACGAACCATTATTGCCAAATCAAACGATTTTGATTTAATTAAGTTTGGTATATTTTGAAGTTTGGTTTGAATAAATTCAATGTTTTTAAACTTTGAATATTTTTTTCTAGCTATTGATATTAACTTTGCAGAAGGATCAGTTAAAACAATTTTTTTTGATCTAAATTGGTATGATGGCAATAATCTCCCAAATCCAGTTCCAATTTCAATAATTTTATTAACCTTTGGAATTTTTGCAACAAGTTTTTTAAGCGCTAAAAATTCAGATTGGTGTTCGTACTCTCGTCCTTTCCAATAGGACGGATAATCATAGTTGTCATATGCTGCTGGCATAGTAGTAATTGTATCATTCCATAGCAAGCATGAATTGATTTACGCCCTTGGCCCATGCTCCATCAGGAGAAGAAGGAGTATATTTAGTCCAAATAGTATCAGGCGTGGTTAAGCCTTTATTTATATATTCAGTTTTTAATCCTTCCATAACTGTAGTTATTGCTTCTTCATACGATCTAAATCCTAATGTTCCTTTACTGTGTATACCCCACCCCCAACAATTATAGGTATTTGATGGAATAATTTTACATAAATTTGATTCTTGCTGAGCAATTGCAGGTATAAGTCTATAATCAAGCCCATATTCATCTGATTTGGTTACCATGAAGTCTTCTAAACCAAGAAGGGGTGAATTATATCTAATTAAGTATTGTTTAATTAGTTCAGGTCTTGCGTCTTCTGATGTAGCCTCACCTGATATTTTAGGAAATTCACTAGGAAGTGATGCGTAGACTTTAACTCCACCAAAACTATTAGCTGTTAAATCTATTTTTTCAGTTTTCTCAAGTGACATTATTGAAAATAAACTAATACCTAAGGTTAATGGAGTTATTAAGAAAAAAATGGCTACTAAAAAAATATTTTTCCAAAACTCAAAAGAGGGTTTAGCCTCATATTCTAATTGGGTTAACATATATTATCTCTATTAGAATGACATACTGAAATAGTTAAGTCAA
>JAUYMM010000025.1 GCA_030699485.1 Candidatus Woesebacteria bacterium
TGTATCAGAAAGATATACTTGACGCATTCGGTTAAAGTTCGTAATATAGATTAACGCTGTAAAGCGATGAAATATGGCAATATCAAGATCAGCACCAGTTATTTACAGAAGGCAAGCACAGGTTTTAGATTTTATTAAGCAATCAATTCAAAATACTGGTTTTGCTCCTACTCTGCGTGATATCGCTAACGCAATTGGAGTTAACTCACTTGCCACTGTTCACGAGCACGTCCAAGGTTTAGTTGAAAAAGGTCTTCTTAAAAGAACATCAGGCAGGCTTCGAAAGATGGAATTAACAACAGATATTAGTATAAATAATGAAGGTGTTACAGTTCCAATTTTAGGCTACATTGCAGCTGGCTCTCCTATTGAACCAATGACTGATCCAAGTGCTCATATGTCAATTCCTCCTAATTTTGCTTCAGGCACAAAAAGAGTTTATGTACTTCAGGTTAGAGGCCTTTCAATGATTGAAGATCACATTAATGATGGAGATTTTGTAATTTGTGAACAAACTGAAACTGCAAAAAACGGAGAAATAGTAGTTGCTCTGCTAAGAAACGGTATGGCAACATTAAAACGTTATTTCAAAGAAGCAACTAGAATTAGGCTTGAACCTGCAAATGCTGCAATGTCCCCTATTTTTGCAAAAGAAGTTACAATTCAAGGTCGTGTAGTAGGCCTAATCCGCAAATACTAAATTTGTTCCTGTCATTTCAGTTGGTACAGGTATTCCTAATAATTTAAGAATAGTTGGGGCAACATCAGCTAAAACTCCTGCAGGTAGTGTTTGAGCTCTACCCATAAATTCCTTTGCAACAATAATTAACGGAACAGGATTACTACTATGCTCTGTTTCTATTTGTCCTGTTTGACTATTTATCATTTGCTCGACGTTTCCATGATCTGCTGTAATGATTAAGGCTCCATCGTATGCAAGAACAAAATTAGCAAGACGCGCCACGCATTCATCAACAATCTCACATGCTTTAACTGCAGATCCAATATTTCCTGTATGACCGACCATGTCAGGTGCCGCATAATTTATTAATATGAATTTATAATCTGGTGAGGTTTTAAGTTTTGAGAGTACGCCGTCTGTAAGTTCAATTGAACTCATTTCTGGTTTTAAATCATAAGTTGCAATTTTAGGAGATGGAACAATCAATCTATCTTCCATTTCCATAGCAATTTCTTGTTGTCCATTAAAATAAAATGTTACAAAACGTTCCTTTTCACTTTCCGCAGCTCTTAGCTGTTTATACCCACTCTCAGAAATCACTCGGCCTAATGGCATATCTACAACTTCAGGTTCAAATACAACTTTTGCCCCTTCATTTATTAACGATTTTTCATACTGTGTCATTGTGGCAAAAAATAAATTATTTATTTTCTGTGGTCTATCAAATGTAATAGCATGAGGCATTTGAACATCCAAATGTTTCTTTTTATATTTAACTAAAAATGGGTCAAAAGACTGTGCTTCTTCCGCTTTGTTAATATCTTTATAAACAAAAGCTCTTGAAAGTTGCCTAGGCCTATCAATTCTGAAATTAAAAAATATTACGGCGTCATTGTCTTTAATTATTGAAATAGGTTTACCAGATGAATCGCAGATTAAAGCGGGATCAATGAATTCATCTGTTTTTCCGTTTAAATATGAAGCCTCAATTGCTTCTTCAGGAGTTTTAACAAGATTACCAACACCTTTAGTTAATGCAAAGTATGCTTTTGCTGTTCTATCCCACCTGTGATCTCTATCCATTGCCCAATACCTTCCCATAATCGAAGCTATTTGACCTACATTTTCTCTTTTCATTACTTCTCTTACTTTCTGAATGTAAATTTTTGCTGCAGATTGTGGAGAATCTCTACCGTCTGTAAAAAGATGTAAAAAGACTCTGTTGAAATTATTTCTACTACATAGTTGAATAAGGGCAAATAAATGTTCCATGTTAGAATGAACACCACCTGCACCAATAAGTCCCATCAGATGAAGATTTGAATTATTTTTTTTGGCATGATCAATTGCATTAAGAAGTGTTTCATTATTAAAAAACACACCATCAGCAATCGACATGTTTATCCTCATTAAATCTTGATAGACAATTCTTCCTGCACCCAAATTCAAGTGTCCCGTCTCAGTATTACCTGCTTCACCATGAGGCAAACCTACTGATTCACCAGAAGCACTAAGTTCCGTATGAGGATAGCCTGCCATATATCTATTAATATTTATGGTATTTGCAAGAGAGATTGCATTACCTGCTGATGGCGCAGATATTCCCCATCCATCTAAAACTGCTAAAATCACAAATTTTACTGTCATTATTTATTTACGAATGCCGCTAAAATAATCTAATTCAATTTCGATTGCAGTTAGTCTATTATATTTTGCAACCCTCTCTCCTCTTGCGGGAGCTCCAAATTTAGCATAATCTGAAGCAATTCCAACCGAAAAATCTGCTATAAAAGTGTCATTTGTTTCACCTGACCTGTGTGAAGTTACTAATTTCCAGTTTGCATCTTTTGCCATTTTTACGACATCTAATGTTTCAGAGATTGTACCAATTTGATTAGGTTTAATTACTGCGCCGTTGCAAGCTTTTTCCTCAATAGCTTTTTGTAATCTCTTAGGATTTGTTACTAAGATATCATCGCCTACAATAATTGCAGTTCCAGCCAATTCCTTATATACCTTTTTCCATGAATCCCATGCATCTTCTTGAAATGGATCTTCAAGTATTGCTAATTTATAGGAGCTTATAAGCTCTTTATAATAATCTAACAACTGATCATCAGATAGGGATGATGATCTATCACGAATAGTATAATCACCATCTTTGTAAAAACTATTAGCAGCGACATCAAGACCTAAAAAGACATCTCTTCCTAAAGCATAATTGGTTTGTCTGACAGATTCTACAAAGACCTCAAAGGCGTCAGCATTTGTAAACAAATTTGGTGCATATCCACCTTCATGACCTACTGAATGAATTGCACCACGACGAGTGAGATTATCACCAATTGTATGATAAATTTCAACTCCCATTTGTAACCCTTCAGAAAACTTTTTATTAGTGGCAGGTATCATCCAAAATTCTTGAAAATCAAGGTTTCCTGCCCCATGTAATCCACCGTTTATCATATTTAATAGTGGTGTAGGTGTTTTAATTCCTTTTGCTATTCCTTTTTGAACTGCCAAATCATTTATCCATGCGTACAATGCTTTATTTTGAGAAATTGCCCCAACTTTACAAACAACCATTGATATAGCAAGTATGGCATTACCTCCATATTTTGATTTATTTTCAGTTCCATCAAGAGAAATCAATTTTTGATCAATTTCTATTTGTTTTGTAGGATCCATACCAACAAGCGCTGGACCCAAGATGGTATTTATATTTTCACAAGCCTTTAAAACTCCTTCTCCATGATATCTAGGATTGTCTTTATCCCTAAGTTCTAATGCCTCATGGGATCCTGTTGATGTGCCTGCTGGCACGGAGGCAGTAGCAAATCTGCCATCATCTAATTGACAATAACATTCAACAGTAGGAACTCCACGGCTATCCAGTATTTCTCTAGACCATATTCTCTTGATCATATATTGCCTTTCTAACTCTTGTAATTGCGTCAGGATTAACTGAAATCGATGTTACTCCAGCCTTGACTAGTATTTCTATCATTTCATCATAAGTGCTTGCAGCTTGCCCGCAAATTGAGGAGGTTACACCATATTTATTACATGTTTTAATAACTTTTTTAATAGCCCACAATATTTCTGGACTCATTTCATTAAATTCCGTTGCAACAGTTGCATTATCTCTATCGGTTCCCTGCATCAACATTGTTAAATCATTTGATCCAATTGAAATGCCATCTATCCCAACTTTTATAAATTCCTCAATCATTATAATATTGACAGGAATTTCAACCATCATCCAAAACTTAAAATGTGGATCATCAAAAAGTCCTTGTGCCTTTACAAGTCTTCTAACTCTTCTTAACTCTTCAGGACTTCTAACAAAGGGAATCATAATTTGTAAATTAGGAAACTTTTTTCTGACAATTTTAATTGCTTGTAATTCTAAATTAAATACTTCAGGATCATTAATATATCTAAATGCACCTCGAAATCCTAACATTGGATTAGGTTCAACTGGTTCCCAATGTTTTCCACCTTCGAGACTCCGATACTCGTTTGTTTTAAAATCAGTTGCTCGATATACTATTTGACGAGGAGCAAAAGCCTCGCAAAAAATAGTTAATTTATCTACCATTTTATCAATAAATTTAGCCTGAACTTTTCTCTTTATTGCTTCCTTTGGATGAATTCCAATATCAGCAATCATAAATTCAGCACGTAATAGCCCAATTCCATCAACATCCATTTTGGCTACTTCTTTAGCGCGATCAGGTTCAGCCAAGTTAACATATAATTTCGTAGCAGTTTTCCCGCCTCGCGTCGACTCCGTCTCGCGAGTCGAGGCGGGTTGATCCTTTATTTTGTAACCTCCAGCGAATACTTCCCCTGTCGTTCCATTTACAGTAACAATATCTCCATCTTTTAAAATTTTAGTTCCATCTTTGGTACCAACAATGCAAGGTATTCCCATTTCACGAGAGACAATGGCAGCATGGCTTGTCATTCCACCCTGATCTGTAACTATTGCAGTTGCCTTTTTCATCGCAGGTACATAATCAGGAGATGTCATAGGAGCTACCAAAATATCTCCCTTTTGTATTTTATCGATCTCTTTTGGAGATTTTAAAATCTTAACTGTTCCAGTTCCAATTCCAGGGCTAGCTGATATTCCCTTTAAAATCGGAGTTAAGTTACTAGATATAGAGTTATCAGTGTTCTTTATATCTCTTATTGCGGTTACCGGACGGGTTTGAACTATATATAATTTATTCTTTTCTAATGCCCATTCAATATCTTGTGGAAAATAATAGTGGTCTTGTAGTTTTTGTGCAATTTTAGCTAAAGATATAATTTGATCTTCAGAAAGTTTAATTCTAGTTATATTTTTCTTAGGAACTGCAACTTCTTTTGTTTCATTTCCTTTTTTAATATATTGCATTTTTTGATCATTTACTTCTTTTGAAAGAATTGCAAAAGTTTCTTTTTGCACCACATAATGATCTGGAATATAACTACCCTGAACTATCATTTCCCCGAGTCCCCAAACAGCATCAATTATTATTCTGTCTTTTCTGTTTGTTACTGGATCAATTGAAAACATAATTCCAGATACTTCACTTTGAATCATTTTTTGTACAATGACTGATATACCAACTTTTTCGATTTGAATTTTGTTGCTATGCCTGTAGTAAATAGCACGAGGAGTAAAAAGTGAAGCCCAGCATTCACGAACTGCAACTTGTAAATTAGACTCTCCTTTAACATTTAAAAATGTTGCTTGTTGACCTGCAAAACTCATACCAGGTAAATCCTCTGCAGTAGCTGAAGAACGAACTGCAACTAGTGCTTTTGAAAATCTGCCTGACAATTTTTTATATGATTTAACTAAGTCACTAAAAACAGATTCTGGAAATTTAGATGTATTTATTATCTTTTCAATCCTTTTAGAAGCATTTTCAAGTTGAGCAGGGTCTTCTACATCGGTTACTTTTAATATTTCATAAATTTTCTTGGCAATATCATTTTCTTTCAAAAACAATTCATATGAAGGAACAGTAACAGCAAATCCAGCTGGAACAGGAAAACCAGCCTTGACCATTTCTCCCAAGTTTGCCCCTTTTCCACCAACCAAAGCTATTGAATCTTTATCTATATCGTTAAAATCAATTACTAAGGGCAGTGTAGTCATATTTATTTTCTATTCGCCAAAAACAATATCAAAAAACCAATTCCAACAGTAATAATTATTGCTATTGATGATGTTTGTATATTCCATTCCATTTTATTTTAATTTTTTTAACCTAGATCTTGTATCCATATAATAAAGAATTGCTATAAACACACCAAAAAGCGCTGCTGCCAAAAAACCAGTATTTAAGCCTACAATTAAATTTTCACCACTCATTTTTTTAGATTCCTATCTAACATCATAGCTAGTATTAACAAGAATGTCGAGATGAAAAGCCAGACCAAAGCTAATTGGTAACGAACAGAATTGGGTATTTCAGTGATAATTCCTTGACCAAGTATTAATGCAATTATTAAAGCTTTGGCAATATCACTTGATACACTTGATAAGGTTCTAATTTGAGCAAAGTTTAGTCGCATTATTGAACATAATATAACATTTAATGAACAGATTGCGATAGGACTGATTTAAGTTTTAAGATCCACGGTTCTGGACCAGGGTCAGTATCATCTAAAATAGAAATATAAAAACCAAGCCAAGCACAATAATGGGCTAATTCGAGTGATTGTCCTAAAACAGTCGATGACTGTAGACTGTAGGCTGTAGACTGTAGACCCTGTTCGGCAAAAATATCTTTTGTAATTTTATAGCGTAATTTTACGCGTTCGTGATTAAAATTACTTTCAAAAAATAAATATTTTTTTTGCAGAGCTGCAGCAGGTTTTCCAACCGCTTCAACAAGAACATGATTAACTTCAGGAAAATCGTAAAATTCTGTAAAATTTCTGCTTATTTCACACATTGCATTTCGTCCTGCTTTCAAAGCTCCTAGAAGTGGTCTACCGCCAAATAATACAGGTATAGACCCATGTAAATTTTCCGCCATTTCTTTCACATTCCAAGTTTTTCTAGTTTCATTAAGTTCTGTTAGTGCCGTTTCTAGTTCTTGTTTAGCATTTGGCATACAGCCTATGGCATCCAGCACTCCCATTAGCCCGCCGAGTGAAACTCCAAGTCCAGTTTTGGGATATCCTGTAGGATTTGTGTCTTTTGGATCTATTACGACATCATTTATCTTTCCACCTGTTGAAATGCCAATCACTTGACAACCTATTTCTTTGGCCTTTTGATAGCTAGACAAACTTTCTTCAGTGTTACCTGAATAACTATTAACTATTACTAAAGTATTTTTATTTAGCCAATTTGGTAGCCCGTAATCGTTGTAAACTATAAACGGTTTGTTGTAATTATCTTCTAAAATTCCTTGAATAATTTTACCCGCATTTGAAGAACCACCCATACCTGAAACAACGACTGCGTCGTAATTTTCAATTTTCACGGCACCGCCGGTTACTGATTTATAATTTTTAACTTGCGTAAAACTTTCACGAATCTGATTCGGGAATAAAGTGAGAGCGCGCTCAACACCACTCGGATCTAGTTTTGTATAATCTTCATTTAAATTCATATAGTTTTTATGATTTAATTAATTTAAGAACTTCATCTCTTTTTTCTTCCATTAATTCTTTTGATTTTGCTTCTAGGGTTAATCTTAGTAATGGCTCCGTATTAGACGGCCT
>JAUYMM010000068.1 GCA_030699485.1 Candidatus Woesebacteria bacterium
CTACACTTTCAAACAAAGAGCAATTAAGAATTTCCACATACAAATTTATAGGTTCAAGAAATAATTTGGTTAAAAATTATTTGACTATGTTAAGAATGAAGGGGTTGGAAAAACCTAATGCTAAAATTGATCCTGAAGTTATTTGGTATCAAAATAGAAAAAATAGTTATTCTGAAAATGATTCATTGGAAGATATTTTGAGTAAATCAAAAGAGGAAGATATACACTTCAAAACCGAAACTCTATTAGTTGTTTATTTTGCACTTTCAAATATCAGTCTAGACCAAGTAAAAACAATTAAAGAAGAGCATTTTAAATTATATAAAAATTTAAAAAATGAATCAGAAGAACTTGTCAAATTGGGACGAGCTGATGCAAGCCTTTTTGACAGATGGTTTAAGGATATTGATCAGGAATTAGATAATATCAGCACAATTGAAAAAGATACACTAATCCAAATTGAAAAGATAACAGGAAGTGACGAATACCAAAGAAATAGTGGATATAAAAAAAATATTGAAACATTAGAGCCAGCAAAAATAAATCTTTTAAAATTAAATGGATTTGTAAAAGAGTTAGAAAATGTTATATCAAGTAAAAGATAAGCGAAGCTTGTTAGAATATTATAAGCGAAGCTTGTTAGAATATCATGAATAAAGCAAAAAAAATAATTACGATATTAGATACAAAAATTAGTACTCTTATTCCTAATCCAAAGACTAAAAAAATATTTTATATTACAATTGGTTCACTCTTTGGATTTATGTTTTTAATTATAATTTTAGGATTGATATTATCTCCATTTAGAAATCAAAAACAAGAAACTGATACGGCTCTAAATAAACCAAATATTATTGTTTCAAGCCCAAAACCACAAAGCAAATTATCAGATACTGAAAAGATAATACTTGATTTAGAAACAAAAATAAAAAAAATGAGATTTCCAGAAAGTATTTTAAATATTCCAAACTTAGAAACAGATATTACAATTAATTAATCTAAATAATCTTGAAGTTTTTTTCGTCTACTTGGATGTTTCAATTTTCTTAAGGCCTTTGCCTCAATCTGTCTAATTCTTTCTCTGGTTACTCCAAAAACTCTACCTACTTCTTCCAAAGTCATTTGTTTTGTTCCTTCAAGACCAAAGCGAAGTTTAAGTACTTTTGCCTCTCTTTCTGTTAATGTCCCCAAAACCTCATCTAGATGATCTTTTAAAAGTTGTTTACTGGCTTGGTCAACTGGTGACAATTGGCTTTCATCAGGAATAAAATCACCCAATATACTTTCTTGATCTTCTCCAACTGGAGCTTCAAGAGATGTTGTCTCTTGAGCAATTTTAAATATTTCTCTTACTCTGTCAGGGTCAATTTCAACCTCTGCCCCAATTTCTTCTGGGGTTGGTTCACGGCCCAATTCTTGCATCAGTCTTCTGCTAATTCTATAAAGTTTGTTTATTGTCTCAACCATGTGGACAGGAATTCTAATTGTTCTTGCTTGGTCTGCAATTGCTCGCGTTATAGCTTGTCTTATCCACCAAGTTGCATATGTTGAAAATTTAAATCCTTTTCTCCAGTCATATTTTTCAACAGCACGAATAAGTCCCTGGTTACCTTCTTGGATTAAATCAAGAAGCGAAAGACCACGACCTATGTATTTTTTGGCAATCGAAACAACTAAACGGAGGTTACTTTCAGTTAATTTATCTTTTGCCCTTTTATCAGCTTTTTCATATCGTTTTGCATATTCTATTTCTTCTTCAGCATTTAAAAGTGTTACCCTACCAATTTCTCTTAGATATTGCCTAACAGGGTCTGTTGATTCAATCCCCTCAAGACGTGTCAGAAGTTCAATCTCTTTATCTAGTTTTTCTTTTGAAGTATCTATTGAGTCACCTTCTTCAGACGTGACTGATTCAAAAACATCTATTCCTTCAGATAGCAATTGATCATATAAATCATCTAATTCATTAATTCTAACTTCTGCATCTGGAAAAATTTCTAAGATTTCATCTTGAGTTAAAAAGCCTTGATCTCTTGCTTTTTTAATTATTTCAATTACCTGTTTACGGATCATGGTGACATTATACCTAAATTATGACTTTTCTTAAAGAGTGGAAAGTTTTTTACTTATTTCACTAAATTCTTTTAATAAATCTTTGTTCTGTTCATCCAGTTTTATCTTTTCTGACAACTGTTCAAGTTTTTGTTTTGTATTTAAAATGGTAAGCTCTTTTATAATTGTTTCTACCTTTTCGTCATCTGAATTTTCTAAAATCATTTCTGCATAACCTGTTTGCAATTCACTTGGCAAAGGAAATTTGTTTTTTTCAAGATAATTAATTATTTTTAAAATAAACACAGAGGTTATCAAATCTTTAGGTATCAAGTTTACTTTATCTATAGAATTTACTAACAACGTTTCTTCCAATAGTTGTCTTCTGTTTTTTACTTGTTTTTCTTTGTTTATAATCTTTTCTTCTTTTTTACCATCAACTATTTTATTTGAGACTTGGTCTGCTACAGCTTCCGTTGGAACAGATAATTTTCTAGCTAAAAGTTCTATGTAATGTGCTTGAACAATTTTATCTTGTATAGTTGAAAGAAGTGGTGCTATTTCAGAACTTATTTTTGCTTTACCATCTCCAGAAGTTATTCCATGTTTTGTTATCGCACTTTCTATTAAAAAGTCCCAGATGCCAATAGCTTCATCTATTGCCTTTTTTAATTTTTCAGGTTCTTTACGAGCAATTTCA
>JAUYMM010000069.1 GCA_030699485.1 Candidatus Woesebacteria bacterium
GCAACTATTACCATACCAATAACAATTATCATGGGATAAATCATGGCTCCTTTAACTTTTCCCTTAAATTCCTGTTGCTTTTCCATATCGTCAGCAAGACGAGCTAAGACAGTGTCTAAAACCCCACCAACTTCACCTGACTTAACTAGGGCAATGTATGTTGGAGAAAAAACATTAGGGTGTTTAATAAAAGCTTTGGAAACAGATTCTCCTCCTTCAATATCTGCTAAAATTTGGGAAACAACCTTACCCATTGACCCATTTGCCTGAGATTTTAAAATAATGAGTGACTCAGTAATTGGTAAACCAGCATTTACCATTGTTGCAAATTGACGAGTAAAAGTAACAACATCTGAGGGAGTAATTCTGTTTTTTAAATTTTTAATAAAAACAATTGGATTTTCAAAAACTTGTTTTATAGATAGTACAAGAAGCCCTTTACCATGAACTAGCCTTGCAGCATTAGAATCATCAAGAGCTTCAACTTCACCAGTTACCAGCTTTCCAACTTTGTCTTTAGCTTTGTAATTGAATCGTTTCATTTTCTTAGAGGCTACCTTTAATTAACCTATTTAATTCATCAGGTCTAACTGTCCATTCCTGCGCAGTCTCGATAGTAATTTTATTTGTTTTAACTAAACTGGCAAGAGAATGTTCAAGTGTTGACATACCAGCCTCTAAAGATGTTTGAATAATTGAATCAATTTGGTGTGATTTACCTTCTCTAATTGCAGTTTTTATAGCCGTTGTTCCAAGCATTACTTCATGAGCAACAAGACGTCCTCCAGCGCTTGCCTTTATCAATCTTTGCGAAAATACAGCTTCTAAAATCGATGATAATTGCATTCTAATCTGATTCTGTTGATTTTCTGGAAATACATCAACAATTCTATCAACTGTTTGGGAAGCAGAATTAGTGTGAAGTGTTCCAAAAACTAAATGCCCTGTTTCTGCAATAGTCATCGCCGCTGAAATAGTTTCATAATCTCTCATCTCACCAACCAAAACAACGTCAGGATCTTCACGAAGAACAGACCTTAAAGCAACCTGCCATGAGTGAGTATCTGACTTCATCTCACGCTGAGATATAATTGATTTAATTGGTTTAAAAATAAATTCAATAGGATCTTCAATTGTTACAATATGACAAGCCCTGTTTTTATTTATTTCATTTATTATTGCCGCTAGTGTAGTTGACTTTCCATGTCCTGTTGGTCCTGTAACTAAAACTAACCCTTGTTTTAAATTAGTAAAACTTCTTGCTATTTTTGGTAAACCCAAAGCATCAATTTCTGGAATTTCTAAAGGAATTCTTCTAAAAGAAGCTGCCATTGATCCTTTTTGAGTATAGGCATTTACCCTAAATCTCGCTTTTTCACTAAAAGCAAGTGAAAAATCTATTTCTTTATTTACAATGAATCTTTCAAGTTGTTCTTTTGTTAATATTTGCTTTAATCCTTCATTTATAATATCAGGAGTTAATATCGCGTTGTCCACGATAGATTTTAAGTCACCATCTAATCTAACCATAGGAGGGACACCGGCAACTATATGTAAATCAGATGCTTTTAAATCAATTGTCTGTTCCAGTAAATTTTTTACGTCCATCATTCTTGTGCTACACGCAATATTTCCTCAATTGTTGTTTCACCAGCTAAAACCTTTAGATAACCGTCTTGTTTTAATGTTATCATACCTTCTTCTTTTGCTTTAGTTTCAATTTCTGTTGCAGGAGATCTTTCAAGAATCATTTTACCAATAGAGTCGCTAACTGGTAAAACTTCAAAAATACCAATTCTTCCGTAATAGCCTGAATTACCACAAGCTTGGCAACCTTTACCTCTTGAGATTTTTGAGAGTGCATCCTTTGGCCAAAGTGGACCTAAAACAGATTTCATCTCTTCAATAATTTTTGGATCAGGTTCATAATTTTCTCTACAATCTTCATGAATTTTTCTGGCAACTCTTTGGGCCATAATTGCAGTCATCGAAGAAGTCAAAAGGTAAGGTTCTGCTCCCATATCAAGCATACGGGGAAGCGCGCCTGCAGCGTTATTTGTATGAAGTGTGCTAAAAACCAAATGCCCAGTTAAAGAAGCCTGAATTGCAAGATCTGCAGTTTCTTGATCTCTTATCTCACCAACTAATATAATATTTGGATCTTGTCTTAAAAATGATTTAAGTCCTGATGCGAATGTAAGGCCTACTGCAGGATTAATTTGGACTTGGTTAACTCCAACCATTTTATATTCAATAGGATCTTCCAAAGTAACAATATTTACTTTGGGAGTATTCACTCGTGAAATAATAGAATAAAGAGTTGTAGTTTTACCAGACCCAGTAGGGCCACAGATTAGTATAATTCCATGAGGTCTTAAAATTGCATCTTGTAAATTTTTTAAAGCTTTTCCACGAAGGCCTAATGTAGGAAGATCGGGGACACCACCAGTTTTTTTAAGAAGACGCATGACAATCTTTTCACCCCATGTTGTGGGAAGTGAAGAGACACGAAGATCAGTA
>JAUYMM010000072.1 GCA_030699485.1 Candidatus Woesebacteria bacterium
TAAAGGAAGCTTTAGTAATTGGAGAAATGAAGGATTAAAAAAGGCAAAGGGAGATTGGGTTTTATATGTAGATTCAGATGAAGAAATTACAGAAAAACTTAAAAATGAAATTTTGAATTTGGATGTAAATTTTAATGCTTATGCTATTCCTAGAAAAAATTATATTTTTGGAAAAGAGTTTAAGTATTCTGGCCAATATCCAGATTATCAAAAAAGATTGTTTAAACGAACTGCACTTAAAAAATGGACAGGTATAGTTCATGAAGAGCCTGTATATGAGGGTGAGATTGGACACCTTAAAAATCCAATAATTCATCACAAAAATATGACAATAAGTGAGATGATTGAAAAAACAAACAAATGGTCTGAAATTGAAAGCTTACTGATGTTTAAAAACAATCATCCCAAAATGAATTTTATTAGATTTGCATCTGCTGGATTTCGTGAATTTATATTAAGATTTGTTAAACAAAAAGCATTTTTAGATGGAAAAGAAGGTATAATTTATGGTATATATCAGGTTTATAGTAAATTAATTAGTTACTCAAAATTATGGGAAAAGCAGCTATCTACAATCCGTATCTAGATACTTTAGGTGGTGGAGAACGTTATACACTAACTTTTGCTAAAGTATTAGCAGAAGTTGGGTTTGACGTTGATATTGAATGGAATGACAAAACGATAAAAGAGAAGTTGTCAAAGAGATTTGGCTTAAAGCTCCCAAATAATATTAATATTGTTGATAGTGTTAATCGCGGGGAAGGTTATGATATTTGTTTTTGGGTAACAGATGGCAGTATTCCTACTTTAAGGTCGAGAAGAAATTATCTTCATTTTCAGGTTCCATTCCATGATGTTAACGGAACATCTTTATTAAATAGAATGAAATTATTTAGGATAGAAAAAGTAATTTGTAATTCTTTTTTTACCAAAGCAGTAGTTGATAAAGAATATGGAGTAAATTCTATTGTTATTTATCCACCAGTTGGGTCAGATTTATATAAAGCAAAAAGAAAAACAAATCAAATATGTTATGTAGCACGTTTTTCTGAATTAACACAAAACAAGGGACATGAAATTTTAATTAAGCAATTTAAATTGTTAGTCAAAGACAAAAAGTTTAAAGAATGGAAATTAATTTTGGCAGGTGGGACTGAGATAGGGTCTTTAAAATATTTGAAAAGGTTAAAACATATAAGTTTAGGATATAATATAGAATTTGTAGAAAGTCCTACAGTTGATGTCTTAAAAAACATATTTGGACAAAGCAAAATATTTTGGTCTGGTTCAGGATTTGACGTTGATGAAGTAAAAAATCCTGAGAATGCGGAGCACTTCGGCATTACTTTAGTTGAGGCAATGTCTGCAGGCTGTGTGCCTATTGCATATAATGCAGGTGGTCATAAAGAAATTATTGAAAATGGAAAAAATGGTTTTTTGTGGAATAATAAAAATGAACTTGTTAATTTAACAAAAAAAATAATTAGTACTAGTGGATTGTTTTCTGCTTTGTCTAAAGAGGCCGTTAAAACTTCAAAAAAGTTTAATTATGAAATATTTAAAGAAAATATTATTAATATCATAAAATGAAAAAAATATTATTTATTTTAATAATATTTGGTTTTTTATTTCGGAATTTATACACTAACACATTGGCTATAAATTTCATGTATGATCAGGCCAGAGATTCAATTATCGTTAAGGAAATAATTAATGGTGATATTAAAATTCAGGGTCCTTCAGCAAATGCTCCAGGTTTATATCATGGAGTACTTTATTTTTATTTTTTAACAATTCCTTATCTATTGGGAAACGGTAGTCCTATTGTTGCTGATATTTGGCTCTCTCTTTTTAGCTCACTAACTATAATAATTGTATATTATTTATGTTTTTATTTAACAAAAGATAAAAAGGCCTCATTTTTGTCAGCTCTTTTTTTTACTTTTTCATTTGAAGCAACTCAATATGCTCTCTGGTTATCAAATCCATCAATGGCAGTTTGGTTTGTCCCACTTACTTATCTTTCATTATGGCTTTGGACAACTAAAAATAGAAAAGTATTTGCAATACTTACAGGTTTATTTTTAGGTTTAAGTATTCAATCGGATTTATTTTTAATTTATCACATCGTACCAATATCTATTTGGATCCTTGTTAATAGAAAGAAAACGTCACTAACTAAAACTCTATACGCCCTATTAGGTTTATTTGCTGGAATATTTACTTTAATTATTTCTGAAATTAAATTTGGATTTCAGGGAATAAACGGTCTTATCTATCTTTTTACTGGAGGCGATAAAATAGCAAATTCAAAAAGTTTTTTTGATTTTGTTGTTATTTATTTTAGTCAACTAGCAAGATTATTTAGTTTTAATTTATTGCCTACAAACATTGTATATGGAGGAATATTTGGATTAATTCTAGTTTTATGGTTTATTACTTCCAAAAGTAAAAAGTATAAATTGTTTTTATTACTTTATCTTTTTGCTCATTTTCCAATAGTTTTTCTTGGGGGATTAAATTCTCCATATTTGACTGTCGGAATTGGTTCTGCTGTATGTATATTGGCTGGAATATTTATATCAGATATTTATATGAAGAGTAAATTTTTTGCAATAATTATGATTTTTATTATTCTTTTCTCAAATTTGTCTATGATTTTTCAGAAAAATATGTACGGACAAACAATTTTTTCAACAAGACCTCAGATGCTTCTTTCAAATTTAATAAATGTTGTGGATTATACATATCTATCTTCAAATGGAGAGAAATTTAGTATAGACACAGTAACTGCTCCGTTATGGTTAAATACAACTTGGTCGGCTGTGTATAACTGGCATGGGTTAACGACATATGGATTTTTACCTTTCTGGCATGGAAAGGATCAGGTTGGTTATTGGGGTGATAATCTTATTAAAACTCCAGAAACTGTAACTAACTATTATTTAATTATAGAGCCTCATGCAGGAATACCTGCGATTTATATTAAATACGCGATTGATGATGAAAATGCAAAATCAAACTTAATAGAAGAAAAAGATTTTGGTGGAATAACGGTTCAAAAAAGAGAGAAAATAATATAGACTATCTAAATTGATATATGAATACAAAAAAAACAGGAGAAGATTTACATGCACATGTTCCTGCAAACTGGTATTTTGAAAGTTTAAAAAAAGATCCATTACAAAAATATTGGCATGCCACAAGATTTAGAGAAGTTAGAAAAGTAACAACTCCAGCTGATTTAGTACTTGATGTTGGTTGTGCTGACGGAGTTTTTTCGGACATTGTCCGTAAAAGTACAAAGGCAAGTAAACTTGTAGGAATTGATATTGTTAAATCTTCAGTTGAATGGGCAAAGAAGCATTGGTCTAAAAATAAAAAAATGAAGTTTATAGTGGGGGATGCACACAAATTACCATTTAAAAATGGAACGTTTGACGCTGTTTTTTGTTTGGAAGCGTTAGAACATGTGGTAAATCCAGTGCAGGTTTTCAAAGAATTTAAAAGAGTTTTAAAAAAAGGTGGTTATGGAGTTTTTCTTGTGCCATCGGATAATGATTTGTTTAGAATTGTTTGGTGGTTATGGTTACATTTTTATCCAAGAGGTTGGGTTTGGAAAGAAACTCATATTCAAACATATAGAAATAATTATTTACCAAAAATTTGTAAAAAAGCGGGTTTTAAAATAGAACTGGACAGAAAATTTAATTTAGGCATGTTACACTTAGTAAAGGTTAGAAAAATATGAAAGTATCAGTAGTAATGCCCAACATCAATGGTAGGAGTATATTGGAAAAAAATCTTCCAATTTTATTTGAGGCGGTAAGCAATCCAGGCAATCATATTGCTGAAGTAATTATTGTTGATGACGGAAGTTGGGATGATAGTGTCAAGTTTTTAAACAAAAAATATAAAAACCAGATCAAGCTTATTAAACACACTAAAAATAGAGGCTTCTCCGCGGCCGTTAACACAGGTGTCAGAGCTACTAAAGGAGATCTGATTTTGCTTATTAACACCGATGTAATTCCTAAAAAAGATTTCTTAGAAGCTTTACTTCCTCATTTCAATGATCCAAAAGTATTTGCAGTTTCAGCACACGAAGATGGTTATGGTGGTGCGCGCGGTTTTTTTGCTGATGGTTATATCCAACTAGGAATGACTGAAGAAACAAAAGAATCTCACCCAAGCTTCTATGTAAGTGGTGGTAGTGGAGTGTTTAGAAAAAGTATTTGGCAAAGACTAGGTGGTATGGATGAGAAGCTCTTGTCTCCCTTCTATTGGGAGGATATTGATTTATGTTTCAGGGCAGCAAAAAGAGGCTATTTAAATTTGTGGGAACCTAATGGGAAAGTGGTTCATAAACATGAGTCCACAATTTCAAAGTTTCCACAGACGTATGTCTCTCGTGTAAAAGAACGAAATCAATTGCTAATGCTTTGGAAGAATATACACAGTAAAAATTTAATAAAAAAGCATATAGTGGGAATCTTGACAAGAGCTATCAAGCATCCAGGTTATTTTATAATTATTTTTATGGCACTACTAAGATTACCGATAGCCCTTAAAGCTAGAAGGAAAGAAATTAAAGAATCTATAGTTTCAGATGAAGCAATTTTTCAAAAGTACCAATAATATGCAAAAAACAATATTGTCTATAATTATTGTTAATTTAAACACTAAAGATTTAACAGTTGGTTGTATTAGATCAATTGAAAAAGAAGCCAAAAATTTATCTTTTGAAGTTTTACTTACAGATAATGGAAGTAATGATGGTTCAGTCGAAGCATTTCAAAAAATAAAGAGAGAAAAGTATTGGAAAGATAAATTTACATTAATTCTAAACGATAGCAACACAGGTTATGGTAAGGCAAATAATCAGGGAATTAAAAAAGCAAAAGGAAAATATGTTTTATTGCTTAACAATGATACTGTTGTCCACAATGATTCACTCCAGAAATTAATTAAGTTTGCAGACAATACCCCAGATGCTGGTGTAGTTGGAAGTAAATTGTTAAACATTGATGGCACGCTTCAAATGTCTTGTTTTAACTTTCCAACACTCAAAAATGCAATACTAGAATATTACTTTGGTAAAAAAGGATTGTTCGATAAATTTGCACCTGTAGGAAATAGACCGTCGACTGTAGACTCTGTCGTTGGTGCTGTATTTTTGATAACACCCAAAGCTCTTAAAAAAATTGGCATGTTAGATGAGAGATACTTTGCTTATTTTGAAGATATTGATTATTGTAGGCAAACGTGGAAACAAGGTTTAAAAGTTTATTATCTTCCAGAATCAGTAATTACACATTATCATGGAGCTACATTTAAAAAACTTTCAAATGATGCAGAACGGTGGAAAAAATTAATTCCGTCTAGCAAAATTTACCATGGATTTATTAATCATTACATAATAAATGCCGTTATTTGGTCTGGTCAAAAATGGCAAAAAATATGGTCAAATTAAATAAAAATAGATTATTATGGTTAATATTAGTAGCTGTTTTTACAATTCCTGCATTTTGGAATTTACTTCGACCTGGCTTTTTCCCAATGCAAGATGATTTGCAAGCGTTTCGTGTACAACAGCTTGATAAATGTTTAGACGATTTCCAGATTCCATGTCGCTGGGTTCCAGATGCGGGTTATGGGTATGGTTATCCTCAATTTAATTACTATCCACCACTTCCATATTATGTTGGAGCAGCGCTTCACAGAGTAGGGATTCAATACATTGATGTAGTTAAAATTTTATTTATTGTAGGTTATATCCTGTCAGCCATTGCTATGTATATTTTAGTTACTGAGTTAACCAATAAATGGTCTGGCTTTGTAGCTTCTTTCCTCTACACCTACATTCCATATAAAGCAGTTGAAGTCTATGTTAGGGGAGCACTTAGTGAATTTTGGGCACAAATTTTCTTCCCCTTAATATTGTGGTCAATTTATAAACTCATCAAAACAGGTAAAAACTCATATCTTATTTTGTTGGGGTTATCAATTGCATTTTTAGCAACAACTCATGTTTTAATGACTATGATATTTGCCCCTATTGCAATTTTGTGGGCACTTTATTGGTTATATTTACAAAAAGGAAAATACATTACCAAAGTTACTTGGGCTGGTTTACTTGGTTTTGGACTTTCTGCCTTTTTCCTTTTACCAGTACTTTTTGAGAAACAGTTTGCTCACGTTGATTCAGTTCTTTCTGGCTATTTTGATTATAGAGCTCACTTTGTAAGTTTATACAAACTTTTTATTTCTCGTGAATGGGGATACGGATCATCAGGCTTTCCTAATGAAAAATTAAATCTTTCTTTAGGGATTGTCCAATGGTTAGCTGGAATTGGAGCAGGGATATTGGCAATTTTTAATTACAAAAAATACAAAAAACTTTCTGTTTTAACTTTATTACTTTTTATCTTATCACTATTCACTATATTTATGATTCATATGAAATCAAGTTTTATTTGGGCCCAGTTACCATTTTTATGGTATTTGCAATTTCCATGGAGATTCTTGGCTATTAGTATATTTCTTTTATGTTTATTGTCAGGATATTTGATTTATTATTCTAAAAAATATCAATATGCTTTAGGTATTATTTTAATAATATCTTCGTTTGTTTTAAATATTTCCTTTTTTGTTCCCAAAGATTGGTTAGATATTAGAGATTCTGACAAATTTTCAGGTGTTAGTTGGCAAAAACAAATGACAATATCGATCTTTGATTATTTACCAATTTATGCAACCCTTCCTCCTATTACAGAAGCACCACCTATACCAGAGGTGTTAGACGGAAACGCTTTGTTTGTTAATTACAAAAAAGGTAGTAATTTTCAAAAGGGAAAGATAAAAGTAATAGAAGATGCCGTAATTCGTTTACCTCTTTATGACTTTCCTGGAATGCAGGTTAAAGTAGATAATAAAAGAATAGAACATTATAATAATGATTGTAGGGGGCAAGAATTTTGTTATGGTTTAATTACTTTTGAGGTTCCAAAAGGTGAGTATCAAATTGAAGCAAGATTAACAGATACCCCAATTAGAAAAATCGGAAATTATATAACATTAATTAGCATTATTATATTAATATGGTTAAGTTTGTGAAAAAATATTGGATTCCACTACTCATTTTTATTCTTGGGCTTTCTGTCTCATGGCCTTTGATGAAATTTGGTTATTTCTCCCATCAAGATGATTTGCAAGTAATGAGAATTTTTGAAATGAGAAAATGTTTTTCGGATCTTCAAATTCCATGTAGATGGGTACCTGACATGGGATGGGGGAATGGATTTCCACTATTTAATTTTTATGGAGTTTCAACTTATTATTTAGGAGCAATTATTAGTTATTTTGTAGGTTTCTTAAATTCTTCCAAAATTTTGTTTTTCATTTCTTTAACCGTTGGTAGCTACGGCGTATATTTCTTAGTAAAAGATTTATGGGGGAAATATGCTGGATTGACGTCTAGCATTTTGTATTTATTTGCTCCCTATAAAGCATTGGATATATATGTACGCGGTGCGCTTTCAGAAAGTATGGCTCTTGCTATAATTCCTTTTGTTTTGTATTTT
>JAUYMM010000077.1 GCA_030699485.1 Candidatus Woesebacteria bacterium
TCAATTCCTAATATATTTCCTTTTGAATCCTTATCAACCAATATAGTATCTGAAATTTTTACGGAATTTAAATAATTACCTTTTGCTAAGGTAAAATACAACGCGTCTATTTTTTTGTCATATTTAATTTTCATATATTTATTCTAAATAATATGCTGATATGATTATTATACACGAGTTTTCAACTTTTATGACAACTTCAAGTGTTTTTAAACCAAAATTTCTTCTAAGTAGGATTCTATTTCTATAGCTTTCATCGCTTGTTTCAGGGTTTTTTACTGTTGCATAAACTTTTAACTGTGAAATTTTTCTTTGTTCAATTCTTTCTCTGGCATGTTCTGAAATTAAAATCTTCATATATTTACTATATCAGATATTCTAGCTGTTCAGCATTGCAATGGGAACTAAAAAATAATCACACCCGCCGGGTGTGATGTTTTACCGAGGTGGCAATAGTAACCCACCCCAGGGGTGGGATTTAATGCAGAGGAATAGAAATTATTGTACAATAGCTTCATATGGCAAAGCCTTATTTTAACTCAATTGATCCGAAGCCAGATTTTCCAAAAATGGAGAAGGAACTTTTGGATCACTGGTATAAAGATGGAATAGTAGATAAATATCTAAATAAAAATAAAAATTCAAAAAAATACTTCTCTTTTCAAGATGGTCCAATAACTGCAAATAATCCAATGGGTGTTCATCATGCTTGGGGAAGAACTTACAAGGATTTATGGCCAAGATTCAAAAATATGCAAGGTTTTAAACAAAGATTTCAAAATGGTTTTGATTGTCAAGGATTATGGGTTGAGGTTGAAGTAGAAAAAGAATTGGGTTTTAAAAATAAAAAAGATATTGAAGAATTTGGCATCGCAAAGTTTGTAGATCTTTGTAAAGAAAGAGTTAAAAAGTACTCTGCAATTCAGACAGAACAAAGTAAAAGACTTGGTTATTTTGCAGATTGGGATAACTCATATTTCACTCTGTCAGATGACAATAATTACATGATTTGGCACTTTTTAAAAGTGTGTCACCAAAATGGTTGGTTGTATAAAGGAAAAGATTCAGTTCCATGGTGTCCACGGTGTCAGACTGCAATTTCTCAGCATGAGATGTTGACAGAGGATTATAAAGAAGTTACCCATGAATCAATCTATATGAAATTCCCAATTGTTGGAAGTGATGAAAATTTATTAGTTTGGACTACAACTCCATGGACAATTCCAGCTAATATCGCCGTTGCTGTTGATAAAAAACTAGATTATGTATTAGTTAATATTGAAGGCATTAAATATTGGCTTGCTGACGAGGCAAAAGAAAGAGTGCTTAATGGTTTTGATTATAAGGTTGTCAAAAAAGTGAAAGGTAAGGAATTAGTAGGACTTAGATATGATGGTGCATTTGATTATCTGCCTGCAGTTTCAACTGTTGCGAAAGAAAACAAAGATAAATTTCATACAGTTATTGCTACAAATAATTTAATTATGCCAATAACAACGACAGAAGGGACTGGAATGGTTCACACAGCAGTTTCGGCTGGAACTGAAGATTTTAAATTAGGAAAAGAACTTGGCCTTCCAATGATTCCAGTGATCAATGATGACGCATCATATATAGAAGGATTTGATTTTTTAAGTGGTCAGAATGCAAAGAAAAATCCAAGACTTATATTAGATTTCATGGAACAAAAAGGATTTGTATTAAAAATTGAAAAATATACTCATAGATATCCAGCTTGTTGGAGATGTAAAACAGAACTTGTTTGGAAAGTGACAGATGAATGGTATATATCTATGGATTCAGGCAATCCTACACTTCGTCAAAGAATGAAAAAAGTTACAAAAAAAATTAATTGGATTCCAGAGTTTGGACTTAAAAGAGAACTTGATTGGCTTGATAATATGCATGACTGGTTAATTAGTAAGAAAAATAGATATTGGGGATTAGCTCTTCCTATTTGGGAATGCACAAGTTGTGGTAATTTTGATGTAATAGGTGGAAAAGAAGAGTTAAAAGAAAAAGCAGTTTCTGGTTGGGATAAATTTAATAGTAAGTCTCCACACAAACCGCAAATTGATGAAATAAAAATTAAATGTTTTAAATGTGGTGAAATATCATCTAGAATTGAACCAGTTGGAAATCCATGGCTTGATGCAGGAATAGTTCCATTTTCTACAATTTCAAAAGACAACAAATCTAAACCGTTATATTTGATTGATAAAAAAGAATGGGAAAAATGGTATCCTGTTGATTTTATTACTGAGAGCTTCCCAGGACAATTTAAAAATTGGTTTTATTCAATGATTGCTATGAGTACAGTATTGGAGGACAGAAATCCTTTTAAATCAGTTTTGGGATTTGCAAGTTTGTTAGCAGAAGATGGTCGTCCAATGCATAAATCTGGGGGTAATTCAGTTGAATTCAATGAAGCGGCAGATAAAATTGGGGCAGATGTTATGCGTTGGATATACGTTAGACAAGACCCTGCACAGAATTTACTCTTTGGATATAAATTAGCTGATGAAACAAGACGCCAATTTCATTTAAAGCTTTGGAATATTTATAATTTCTTTGTAACCTATGCGAATATAGATAGTTGGAAACCAGAGATAAATGACTGGAAACCAGATAAGAATTTTGTTTCTAAAAACATATTAGATCGTTGGATCAATATTAGACTCAATGAAACTATAAAGATTGTTACAGATAGATTAGAAAAATTTGATCCATATACTTCAAGTACTGCTATTGATAAATTTGTAGATGATTTATCCCTTTGGTATATCAGAAGATCAAGAGATAGAAGAGACAGTGATTTCTACCAAACTACATACCACATTCTACTTACTACAAGCAAGCTATTAGCTCCATTTACACCATTTTTGTCAGAATTAATTTATACAAATTTAACAAAAGAAGAGTCGGTTCACTTAGCAACATGGCCTCAG
>JAUYMM010000014.1 GCA_030699485.1 Candidatus Woesebacteria bacterium
AATGTAACTATAATTTCAAGACCAGGTTTAAGAATTTATATGAACACAGATGAAATTGAAGCAATAAAAACGCCTGAAGTTTATATAATAAATACAAATAAAGGAGTTATGTCAGGAAAACAAGCAATTAAAAAACGAATAGGTGGAGAGGTAATAGCAAAGGTAATTTAACATGAGTAAGATAGGACAACAACCAATAGAAATACCATCAGGAGTAACTGTTGAAATAAACGGTAGTCTTATTAGTATTTCTGGTCCAAAAGGTAAATTACAAGTTAATTTATCTAAAGATTTAGATATTAAAATTGAAAATAACAATCTAACAATTGCTCTTAAAAAAGATAACAAAGTTACAAGATCACTTTGGGGTACAACCAGAATGTTAATTGCAAATAACGTCAAAGGGGTAACAGAAGGATGGAAAAAACAACTTGAATTAGTAGGAACAGGATATAGATCAGAAGTAGCTGGAAATACCTTGGTATTAACAGTAGGTTATTCCCACCCCATTAATATTGAAGCACCAGAGGGAATTACCTTTAAAGTAGAAAAAAGTGTTATAAATGTAGAAGGAATTGACAAGCAAGTAGTTGGACAAGTATCAGCTGATATAAGAAGTTGCCGACCACCAGAACCATATAAAGGAAAAGGTGTTAAATATGTTGGTGAGTATATTCGCAGAAAGGCAGGAAAGGCAGCAAAAGCAGCAGCTTAATTAAAATGAAAAGAAAAATTGTAGGTACAACCGACAGGCCAAGACTTAGTGTTTTTAGATCAAATAAAATGCTTTATGCTCAAATTATTGATGATCAAAAAGGAATAACTTTGGTGTCTGAAAAAGGTAAAGATGGCAAAGAAGTAGGTCTTACGTTAGCTGAGGCAGCTAAAGAGAAAAAGGTTAAAAAAATAGTTTTTGATAAAAGTGGCTATACATATCACGGTAAAATAGAAGCAATTGCCAAAGGAGCTAGAGAAGGAGGCTTAGATTTTTGATGGATTATCAACGACCAGAAAAAGAATTTAATGAGTCAGTAGTACAAATCAACAGGATTTCCAAGAAAACTAAAGGTGGAAATCAAGTAAGATTTGGAGCTGTAGTGGTTTTGGGAGATAGAAAAGGAAAAGTAGGAGTTGGCAATTCCAAAGCAACTGATGTTAGAAATGCTATAAGAAAAGCCATAGAAGATGCTAAGAAAAACATGATAACTATTACAATGAGGGGTACAACAATTCCTTATTCTGTGGTTGTTAAATTGGGTGCATCAAAAGTAATGCTTAAACCAGCCCCTCCAGGATCAGGTATTATTGCAGGAGGTCCTATGAGAATTGTACTTGAATCAGCTGGAGTTAGAGATGTTGTTGGTAAAACCATGGGAAGTAATAATAAGATCTCTAATGTTAGAGCAACAATCTTGGCTTTACAAAAATCATCATCATTATTAGAAAAAAAATTATGGCTAAAAAAAGATTAGGACGCGGATATGGCAGTGGTAAGGGTGGACATACATCTGGACGTGGTCAAAAAGGACAAAAATCAAGAACTAAAGTACACATTCTTTTTGAAGGTTTAAAGGTTAAAAAGTCTACACTTAAAAAATTCCCGCTACTTCGTGGAAAAGGTAAGTTTTTGGCAAAACCTAAAACAAAAGAAAGATATATAAGTAAAGAAAACAGATGATTGCCCAATTTTTCAAAAAGATTTTTTTAAGTCCACGGTTAAGAAAAAAGATTCTTGTAACCGCCGTAGCCTTAATAGTTTTCAGAATTGCCGCTCATATACCTGCAGCGGGAATAGATAGAGATAGTTTGTCTGCTTTGTTTTCTGGAAGTCCACTTTTGTCTCTTTTGGATGTTTTTTCTGGTGGAACTCTTGCTAATTTTTCAATTATGGCTCTTGGACTTAATCCTTATATTAATGCCTCAATAATCTTGCAGATTTTAGGATATGTTGTTCCACAACTTGAAGAATTACAAAAAGAAGGAGAATATGGACAAGAAAAAATCAATCAATACACAAGATTATTAACGGTTCCACTAGCCATAATGCAAAGTTTTGGTATGTATGCACTTCTAAAATCCCAGTCAATAATTGGTAATTTAGGTGCCCTGGAACTTATTTTTCTTGTTTTGACAATGACTGCAGGAACAATGCTTGCTGTTTGGCTAGGTGACATGATTACTGAATATGCATTTAAAAGTGGTATCTCTTTCTTAATTTTCGTAGGTATTATTTCAAGACTTCCAATAACTTTAGGGCAAACAATATCAACGTTTAGAAGTGAAGATACTTTAAAACTTATAATTTTTGCAATAGTAGCATTAGCTGTCATGGCAATGATTATTTTTGTAAATGAAGCTATAAGGCAAATTCCAATAAATTATGCTAAAGTTACAAGGGGATTAAAACAAGCTCAATCTTATCTTCCACTTCGTTTAAATCAAGCGGGAGTTATACCAATTATTTTTGCTGTATCTTTAGTACTTATGCCATCGATGGTCTCCCAATTTTTAGGAGCTAGTAACAATCCTGCTTTAGTAAACATCATGACTGCTATTCAAAGGTTTTTTAGTCCAGCATCTGTTTCTTACAATATAACCTATTTCTTATTAGTTGTAGGGTTTACATTTTTCTATACATCAGTTGTTTTTAATCCTGAAAAAATTGCAGAAAATTTACAAAAATCAGGAGGATTTATTCCAGGAATCCGTCCAGGGACGTCAACTATTAAATATTTAACTTTTGTATTAAATAGAATTACTGTTGTAGGAGCTGTCTTTTTAGGATTGGTTGCAGTATTACCATCTTTCGTTCAAGGAACAATTGGTGTGGCAAATTTGGCAATAGGTGGAACAGGAGCATTAATTGTAATTTCAGTTGTTCTTGAAATAATTCGTGAAATTGAAGGAGATCTATTAATGAGTAAATATGAAGGATATACAAAATGAATATTAAATCTTTTTTGAATTAAGTTTTAGCCAATTTGAAATCTCTTTGAGTGTTGGGTGAGTATTATCTACCCAAAGCATGAAATCGATTGCTTCCTTAGATTCTGATTTTAAATGATAACCATTAATTCGCAAAAATCTTTTTGTCGATACCCATGCGGTTCGTTTATTTGCATCAGTAAACGCGTGATTTAAGCAAACTGACTGCAAAAGTGCTCCTGCCTTCAAAAATATGTTAGGGTATAAATCTTGACCTTCAAATGTCGCTTTTTGCCTCTCAACTGCGGAGTGAAGAAGTGAAAAATCTCTAATAGAGGCTTTTGTACCAGCTCTTTTAATTATAGCTTGGTGTATCTCGTAAACTTCATTAATATCCAAATTATGCCAATCCATCGAGTATTTCTGCATCTTCAACTAACGTATTTTTTAACCATTTTTCAAATTCTTGAGATGATTTTGATTGTTTTTTATTGGTTTTGCTAGTATTTACCTTTTTGATCATCAAAGTTTCTCCTTGATCATAGGTATTAAGCATCACTTGAAGACCTGTTTCGTAGCCATAGTTATTTACAAATTCACTTGGAATTGCTACAACATTACTATTTCCCGCTTTAAAAACTGTTTGTATTTGCATGTTATAACAATGTTATTACAGAATTCAATTGTTGTCAAGTATCACAAGGTGTCACCTTACTATACTTATAGTTATTGCAGGGTCTGACCTTGCAATTTAAGCGTGCGAAGGGGGAGGTTTTACTGTGACCCCTCCTGAGGGTTGGCACAAAATCGTCATGTTTGCTGGCCGCGCCCCCCTTCGCGGCCAGCAGTTTATACGGAAAATTCAAGCAAAAGTCGGTCTTTTAAAAAGTAAAAAGAAAATGTGCAAAAATTTTTAATGTTCTGTTTTGTTGTTATGTTCTAACAACTTAAAAGGCGCACCGAGTGTACTCAGATTGGATAGACTCCATTCTGTCTCTGTGCGCCACTAAAAAAGTCTATCCACAAAATCTGAGTACACTTTAAATTTACCCTTATGAAGTTTAATAATCAATAATCAAATTTAAACCAAAAAAAACACCCTCACACACTTTGAAAAACTATTCGCTAATAAAAGCAAACAATCTTTCTCCGTGTGGAGGGTGTTTCTTGCACTGATGCGGAATGTTGTCTTTGATGGTTTATTCGTCTTCAGGTTTCCGTGCACTTGCATGGGCGCTTCGGTCGTAAAAGGCGGCCTTATAAAAGATACTTGCCCAAATACGGCCAGCACCATCGACGAGATTTGACCACATGGAGTGATCGGTTGGAACTTTCTTCCATCCTTCTGGCAATTCCACATACTGGAAGATGTCGTCACCTTCGACAGGTCCGAGGAATTTGACGCCTTCGGCTTCAAGAACTTCTTTGCCACGAAGGTCAGTTGGAAGAGTGTCGCTTGAGACGAACGATTGCTGGCCAGCTGATTCCTGATCCATGATCGCGCGCCCGCCGTCATTGGTGCCAAGTGCACGCATGAGCAGATCGAGACCGTCTTCTTTACGAACTTTTTTGTCAGACATTTTATTTCTCCTTTGAAAAAATGATTTTTTCTACCCAAATAGGTATTTTTCTAAATACACGAATACTCAGAAAGCTACCTACTTAGGTTGTAGAAATAACATTCCGCAATTTATTAATGTGCAAGAAACTTAAAAAACTAAAAAATTGAGAAACTATTAAGTTGCAAATTGAACTCTAATTTCTCAAAATTTACTAATGTCATAGTAACATGGGTTTTGGTAAAAGTCAAGTATTATAGGTTATTCTCAAATTTGCAACTTTTTAAAGAGTCAGAGAAACTAAAAGTGTCTCTGCTCGCCCGCAGGCGAGTAAAAAATCGCGCGCGCTGAAAATAAATGGTTGTTAATAATCCTCTATTTTTTGGGCGTGAATTAGGTTAAAATTACTTCATAACTTATGAATATAGTATTATTTGGCCCTCAGGGTTCAGGGAAAGGAACACAGGCTCTTCTTTTATGTCAAAAATTTGGTTTTTTTTATTTTGAATCAGGAGCATACCTTAGAAAAATTGCAGAAACACATCCCAGTTTAAAAAAGTCTCTTGATGAAGGCAATCTTGTTCCAGATAAAGAGATGACATCTTATTTGACAGCTTTCTTTGATGAGAAAAATTTATATGATGATATATTGTTTGATGGATTTCCAAGAACGGTAGAACAATATCGTTTTTTAAAAAACTGGTTAGTTGAAAAACAAGTAAAAATAGATTTAGGATTAGTTTTAGAAATTAGTGAGGAAGAAACAATAAAGAGACTTTTACTTAGGAAAAGAGACGATGATACATCAGAGGCAATTAAAAAGAGACTATCACTTTACAGGAATAGGACAGAAATATTAATTAATGAAATCAAAAAAGATACAAAAATAATTGAAGTTGATGGTGAAAGATCAATAGAAGATATTCAAAAAGACTTAATTTATATTGTAGAAAATGTAATAAATGGATAAATTTACAATCAAAACTCCAGAAGAGTTAGAATTAATGATAGAAGGTGGCAAAAAACTTTCTGATGTAAAACATGCTCTAGTAAGTGAAGTTAAAGAAGGGGTTTCTGCCGAGGATTTAGATAATATAGCTGAAAAATTAATCTTAGAAAAAGGGGGCAAACCTTCTTTTAAAATGGTTGATGGATATTCATGGTCAACATGTATTAATGTTAATCAAGGTCTAGTTCATGGTATACCTCACAAGAACTTAATATTTAAAAGTGGAGATTTAGTTAGTATTGACTTAGGAATGTATTACAAAGGATTTCATACCGATACTTCAGTAAGTACAGCAATTAACCCAAGTGAAGAAGTTACTCGTTTTTTAAAAACTGGTAAAGAAGCCTTTGAAAAAGCAGTTTCTGCAATTATACCCAACAAAAGTTATATATATGACATATCTAAAGCAATGGAATCAGTACTTCATAAAAATGATTGTTCACCCATTTTGGATTTAACAGGTCATGGAATAGGTAAAAATTTACATGAAGATCCATATATACCTTGTTATGCGTCAGGACTTAGAATTGAAACTGAGAAAATAGTTCCTGGAATGGCCTTAGCTGTTGAAGTTATGTATACCTTGGGAGAACCAGGTTTAACTAAGGAAAAAGATGGCTGGACAATCGTAACTCAGGATGGTAAAATAGCAGGGCTTTTTGAAGATACTGTTATAGTTACCGAGAAAGGGAGGAAAATAGTCACACAGTGACTTTTTTTATATGAATAAGCTTGAAAAGATGAAAAGAGATGGAAGTTATGAGGTTGAAGGCACTGTTACTGAACTTTTACCAAATACAATGTTTAGAGTAGTTACTTTGGAGGGAAAAAGTTTACTGACAACGCTTAAAGGTAGAATGAGAAAAGCATATGTCAGAGTTTTTCCTGGAGACAGAGTAAGAGTTGAAATGACAAAATATGATGAAGATAGAGGAAGAATAGTATATAAGTACTAAATGAAAGTATTAGCATCAATAAAACCAAGGTGTAAAGATTGTAAGCTTATCAAAAGAGCAGGAGTTTTGCGTTTGATTTGCAAAAATCCAAGACACAAAGCAAGACAAGGGTAATATATGGCAAGAATATCAGGTATTGAATTAAACGATAAATGGAGGATTGATTACGCTTTAACTAAAGTTAAAGGGATTGGTTGGGCATTGTCTAAAAAAGTATTAAACACATTAAAATTTGACAGCTCAAAAAGAGTCAAAGATTTGACTTCTGAGGAATTAAATAAAATATCAGGAAAAATTGAAGAATTTCCAACAGAAGGAGATTTAGTAAGAAGAGTTAAAGCAAATATAAACAGATTGCAAACAATCGGGTCATACAGAGGAATAAGGCATAACAAAGGATTACCAACAAGAGGACAAAGAACAAAAACAAATGCTAGAACAAAAAGAGGAAAAAGAAAGACAGTTGGAGCATTCAAGAAAGAAGCTTTAGCAAAAACAACTATCAAAAAATAACATGAAAGCTAAAAAGTTAAAAACAGAATCCTTAGCAAAAATTTATATTTCTGCTTCTTTTAATAATACTTTGGTAAATATTTGTGATAGTCTAGGTGGGACTATCTCTTGGTGTTCATCAGGAGCAGTTGGTTTTAAGGGAACTAGAAAATCAACTCCTTATGCAGCAACAACAGCGATTGAAACTGCAATTAAGAAAGCTAAAGAAAAAGGGGTAACAGAAGTTGAAATCTATGTAAAAGGTCCAGGGCCTGGAAGAGATGCAGCACTCCGTGCCATTAAAGCGTCAGGAGTTAAAATTGCATTAATTGCAGATGTAACACCAATTCCACACAATGGACCAAGACCTAAGAAAAAGAGAAGAGTTTAAATAATTAATATGGCAAAATATAACGGACCTAAAGATCGATTGTCAAGAAGAGAAGGAATAGATATTTTTGGTAAAGGTGCAAAATTAACCAGACTTAATGTCTTACCTGGTGTTCATGGACCAAAAGGTGCAAAAAGAAACCAATCTCAATATGGTAAACAACTTCGTGAGAAACAAAAAGTAAAACGAATATACGGAGTATTGGAAAAGCAATTTAGAATTTATGTAGAAAAAGCTTTAAAATCAAAAGGAAATACAGGAGAAGCTTTATTAATTTTACTTGAAAAAAGACTTGACAATGTTGTTTATAAACTAGGTTTTGCTGAAAGTCGTCCAATGGCAAGACAACTGGTTTCTCATAGACATATTTTGGTAAATGGCAAAAAATTAAATATCCCTTCTTATCAAACAGAAGTAGGAGATGTAATTTCTTTAACTCCAAAAATTGTAGATAATCCAAATATTAAAAAAGTAATAAGTCTAGAGGATTATGAAACACCATCTTGGCTTTTGAGAAAAGCTATTGTTGGTAAAGTCTCAACTGAACCTAAAAGATCAGATATAACAGAAATTGTCTCAGAGCAAGATATTGTTGAGTTCTACTCACGATAATGATACAATACACAAACATTTCATGTCGAAAACCTTTAAGGAGGTGATATTTTATGTCGCAACCAATATTTGAAATATTAGAAGAAAAAAAAGATTTACCAGCGCAAGCTGGAAAGAATTATGCAAGATTGGCTATAACTCCGTTGGAGCAAGGTTATGGTTTTACATTGGGTAATTCATTAAGAAGAGTTTTATTAACTTCACTTCCAGGAGCAGCGATAACATCTGTCAAAATTGCAGGTGTTAATCATCAATTTTCAAGTCTTAGTGGTATGAAAGAAGATGTTGTTGAGTTCGCATTAAATCTTAAAAAAGTTAGATTGTCGTATAAAGGTGCAAAAGAGGTTAGTGCGACTTTAAAAGTGACAACAGCAGGAGAAGTTAAAGCAGGAGATATTAAACTCCCAGCAGGAGTAGAAATATCAAACCCTGAATTAGTCTTAGCAGTTTTAAATAAAGGTGCTAAGCTTGATGCAGACATAATTATTGAGTCAGGTTCAGGTTATATTCCAGCAGATACAAGAAGTTCTACTGAAGTAGGAATGATTCCACTTGATGCATCATTTTCACCTATTGTCAGAGTTAATTATAAAGTTGAAGAAACTCGTGTTGGTAGACTAACAAATTTTGATAAACTTACACTTGAGGTTTGGACTGATGGAACAATTAAAGCAAAAGATGCAGTAGTACAAGCTGCAGACATTTTGGTTAATTATTTCTCACAAATAGTTAAACCTGTTAAAGTCGAAAAGAAAAAAGAAGAAGTAGAAGTTAGTGATTTAGGACTAGTAGGAAAACTATCTGTTGAAGAAATTGGACTTCCAACAAGAGTTGCTAATGCACTAGCAAAAGCAGGTTTTGAAACAGTTGAACTCCTTGTTAAAGCCGATAAAACTGAATTAGTAAAAGTAAGAAATTTAGGTGAAAAATCACTAAAAATTATTTCAGCAGCATTAGGAGAAAAAGGAGTAAGTTTTTAAATGACAAAAAAAGTTTTTGGAAGAAAACTTTCTCGCGAAAGATCTTCTAGAGAATTATTATTTGTATCTTTAGTCGAAAGTTTGGTTCTTCATGGGAAGATCAAGACAACTAAAGCAAAAGCAAAATCAATCATCGGTTTAATAGATCGATTGGTTGTTTTGGCAAAAAAAGGAACACTTGCATCAAAAAGACAAGTTTTAAAAAGACTAAAAGGAAATAAAGAGGTTTCAACTTTGCTTTGGACAAATATTGCAAAAACATTTGAAACAAGAAATGGTGGCTACACAAGAATTATTCCGTTAACTCAAAGAAAAGGCGATATGGCAGAAATGGTTAGAATTGAATGGACTGATGAGATGAAATCCAGCGTAAACGCTATAAAAAAAGATGTCAAAAACGTATCAACCAAAACAAAAAGAAGTTAAAAGAGCTTGGCATTTAATTGATGCTAAAGGACAAGTTCTTGGTAGACTAGCAAGTAAAGTTGCTATACTTTTAATGGGAAAACAAAAATCCAACTTTTCAACCCATATGGATTCTGGAGATAATGTAGTAGTTATAAATGCAGAAAAAATTATTACAACAGGTAAAAAAGCAGAACAAAAAGTTTACAGAAGTCATTCGGGCTATCCAGGAGGTTTTAAGGAAGTTAGTTTTGAAAAAATGTCAAAAGAACACCCAAATAGAATTATTGAATTTGCAATTTCTGGAATGCTTCCTGACAATAGATTAAAATCAGACAGAATGACAAGATTACATGTTACAAAAGGGGAAAAACACAAATATGACAACAACTTCATCTAGAAAATCTTATACATTCGCAGTTGGTAGAAGAAAAAGTTCTTCTGCTAGAATTCGTTTATTCAAAGGTAGCGGTGAAAGTTTAATTAATGGTAAAAAAATATCAGAAGTTTATCAAAATAAAACTGCATTAATTATATTAGATAAACCTTTTAAAGTTACTGATACACAAGGTAAATATTTCTTTACAGCTAAAGTTTCAGGTGGTGGTAAGGAAGGACAAATGGAAGCAATTATGCATGGTGTCTCAAGAACTTTAGTTAAACTTAATTCAGACAAGTTCAGAGTTGTTTTAAAGAAAAATAATCTATTAACTAGAGACCCAAGAGAAAGACTTCGAAGGATGGTCGGAACAGGTGGAAAAGCAAGACGTAAGAAACAGTCACCAAAGCGTTAAAGAAATGAAGAAAATATTATTAGTTATTATAGTTATTGTTGGAATAATTTCTTTCTTTTTCTTCAGAAACAAAAATAAAGATATTAAAACTGTAGAACTTCAAAAAGGTAATTTAAAAGAGGAAATGATTTTATCTGGTCAGGTTAATGCACTAAATTATGCAAAACTTTCTTTCGAGACTTCAGGAAAGATAGTCTATGTCGGAGTGAAAAAAGGAGACAAAGTTAATAAAGGAAAATTAATTAGTAAACTTGATACCACAGTTTTAAATTCTAGTTATCAAATAGCCCTTTCAAATTTAAGGCAGTACGATGCAACCGTTGAAAACGTACATGACCAAGTAAAAAATCATGCAAATGATGAAACTTACGCACAAAAAGACTTAAGAACTACAGCAGAAGTTAATAAAGACAAAGCATATGAAGCAGTATTACAAGCAAAAAGAAACCTAGACGGAGCTAATATATATGCACCCTTTAATGGAATAGTTACCTATCTAAATCATCCTTTTACGGGAGTTTATACAAGCGTTGGATCTATTGAGGCAGAAATAATTGATCCAACAACAATTTATTTTGATGTTTTAGCTGATCAGACTGAGGTCGTAGAATTAAAAATTGGTCAAAAAGTTATTATAACTCTTGATTCATTTGAGGAGAAAGAATTTGAAGGAATTGTTAATTATATTTCATTTGTCCCTAAGATAGGAGAATCTGGATCAGTATATGCAATTCAAGTTGCCTTTCAAAATGTAAATTTGTCTGAGTCAAATTTTAGAATTGCCATGACAGGAGATGCAAAATTTGTAATTTCTGAAAAAAATGATGTTTTCTATGTTCCAACAAATTTTGTAAAACAAGATAAAACTGGTATTTTTTTAATGACAGATGACAAGAAATCAAAAATATTTATAGAGACTGGTGTTGAATCAGAAGATAACATAGAAGTAATTGGAGATATTAAAGAAGGCCAGCTTATATATGATTAAGTTAAGTGATGTTAATAAAACGTACTTATTAGGTGAAGATGTTGTCAAAGCAGTTGATAATGTATCAATTGAAATTAAAAAAGGTGAGTATATTAGTATTCTAGGAACTTCAGGATCAGGTAAGTCAACATTAATGCATATTATTGGTTTACTTGATAGACCGACGTCAGGCACAATTTTAATTAAAGTGAATGGTTCCCAAAAAAAAGATATATCAAAATTAAAAGATGATGAACTCTCTCAACTTAGAAATACTTTTGTAGGATTTGTTTTTCAACAATTTAATTTAATAAACAAACTTACTGTTTTAGAAAACGTTGCATTACCTGCAATTTATTTTAAAGGAACGCTTTCTTTTGATCCATATAAAAAAGCAAAAGAACTATTAGAAAAGTTTGGGATGGGAGAAAGACTTAATTTTTATCCAAATAAAATTTCAGGGGGCCAACAGCAAAGAGTCGCAATTGCAAGATCTCTAATTATGGATCCAGACTTGATTTTAGCTGATGAGCCAACAGGAAATTTAGATAGCAAAACAGGAGACGATATTCTTTCTATTTTAGAAGAATTAAACAAAAAAACTGGA
>JAUYMM010000004.1 GCA_030699485.1 Candidatus Woesebacteria bacterium
TGACGCAACAGTTCCTGAGACTTCTAATTTTGTTGCAAACGATATTATTGTTCACAATAGTATAGAACAAGATGCGGACGTAGTTATGTTTTTGTGGCGAGAGGATGATGAAAATAATGAAAATATTATGCTTGATATTGCAAAACATAGAAATGGACCATTAGCCTCTGTTCCATTATTCTTCAAAGGGGATAGAATTAAATTTTTCTCAAGAGACTCCAAACACAAAAATTAATTTAAGATTTTTGCTATAATATCATTTAACATGACAGAAAGAAGAATTAGAATATGTTTTGGAACTGTTTTTAAAGTGACTGGATATGAAGACAGAGTAGATGTGATTACAGATGTTGGGTCGGGAGGTGTCTTTGAAGCTGCATGTTTACACGAAAACGAACAGGGGGAGAAATGGTTTTTGTCAGGTGGAACTGGAGATAAAGAAAAAATTGAAAAAGTGATAGGGCGACTTACTCTCCAGGAAGTTACCGCGGCTCTAGAATTAGGAGCAAAACAAATAGATTTGCAAGAATTACCAGAGGGAGCGAGAGAAGTATTGGAAAATTTAAGCAAAGCAAAACCAAGAATTTTGAAGTAATTCTGGTGAGGTTACTATCTTTTTCTAATTTGCAATAATATATTAACTTAGCCTATTATTTGTGTTGTCCTGTTAGTAATTTAGTTGGAATTAGAGTAATAGTAGTAGGCTTAATGGTAGGAATGAATTTCTCTTTTTCTCTATAACCATATTCTAATTTTAAGGCAAACTGATCACCACTAAATACTTTTGCTATATATCCAGTTTTTGGTACACCTTCGCCATATCCCATCAATTTTGTTCCATCGGCATCGTAAGACTCCGCAACAACTCTTTCTAAATCTTTATCCTCAATTGTTAAAAGCTCGGGTATCAAAAAGGGAGGCAAAGGAATTTCAGTTTGTATTTCAAACATGTTTGAAACCGCAGATTTGAACTCTTTAACTATAAATGCCCGCTCTTCCATTTCGATGATAGTCTTTTGTGCGTGTTCCAAATCTTCTTGTAATTGTTTTGCATGTGGAAATTTGGTCAAATCTTTACTTTGATACAAAGTAGTTAATGCGTTAGCATCCTTCCACTTTTTTTGATATTTTTTAATTAAACTCGAAGTAAAATTATCCAAAAAACTAGCAGTTTTATTATTAGGTTGCTCTGGTACTGTCTTGCTTTCTGTCATAAGCCAATTATACCAAACTCAAGATGAGAAAGTTTTCAATTTAATGTTTTATGTTATAATTGACTGTGTCAGAAATAAATTCAACAAACAATTTTATTGATATAATTGGTCCAGATACGACAAAGGATCAATTTGTGGATGCAGTAAAAAAGGCCTTGAAACCCGAGGAGATGGAAACTTTAGGTGGAGTAGACACAGCCGCTGAAGAAATAGTTGAGAGCATGGGTTATTTTGTTGCTTTTTCTCCAGATCCTGATGCAACACTGAGCAAAGATGTTTTTGAGGTCACTGGCGGTCAAGACTTCAATGCAGATGAAAAAAATATGGTTTGGAATGTTTTCAATCGTCTTGGTATTGTTACTAAGGCAGAAGATAAATTTCAGGACGAGCGTTTTCCAACAAGATTTAAATTAGTAAAAGGGCTGGTAGAAATGCTTCAAAATCACGGAAATGGTTTTTTGGAATAAAATTCTTCTCAAGAGACTCAAAACACACAAAATAATATTTCTAAACTTCCTCTCTAATTGCCAAAACCAGTTAATTCCATAACTAATCTTAACACATCAAGAATTACGATATTGATATTCGAAATGTAGTCTAGTATACTTCGCGCAAATGTCACCAACAATCGAGGCTGTGGAACAAAGAGGGTGCGACAGATATGTAGTGCTTGATATGGCAGATAATTCTCAATTAAATCTAGACATTTTCGATACGGAGTGTCGAAAGCTTAGCTATGACTTAAATTCTACCAAGATCACACCAACCAGTTTCAGCTCAGCAACCTTTAAGCCAGAGCATCTATCTGAAACTGACTGGAAAGTAACAGGTGAAAGTCAACTAAAATTTATTGTTCTTGGACAAAAGATTTACATCTTCTCTGAATTTACTATCCATAGCACCTTTCTTAGGGATTTAAAAGATAGAAAAGTTGATGGGCAATTGATGGATGCAGGCAAAATTACATTAAAAGCCTCTATAGTAAAAGGAGAAAATGGAGAACCAAAAATCGAGCAAACCAAGCGATATCTCTATGGATCAAGCGGCTCGCTTTTTATGCGAGATGAAGGCACATACAGAAGAGGTGTATTAGAACCACAACTTTCAGCCGCCTTCATTTTTGCCGAGCCTCGATGGGGAGAATAGAATTTTTGTGCCGGAGAGAGGATTCGACAATTTAAGAATTAAATTGGTTACTTTCCTCCATGATTTTGTGGTGCGGGAGGGGGTCGAACCCTCACGGTATTGCTACCACAGGTTTTTGAGACCTGACTGTATACCAATTTCAGCACCGCACCATATAGTAGTATTTTATACTAGAAAGATTCAATTGACAAAAAATAGCAAAAAATTATTATATAAACATGGGTCTAAAATACGTTTGTGATATTTGTGAAAAAGAAGTCGGAAAATTTATAAGAGTAGATATGACTAGAAATATGTATTGTGAAAAATGCTGGATGGATAAAAAGAACTGGAATAAGATTCATAAAGATGTACTGAAAAACTCCAGATTTTAGGGTATAATCAGCTTCATATGGCAAATGTTAATGCAACAGAACTAAGAAGTGGGACATCCTTTTTATATGAAAGTAAACCTTTTAAAGTAACAAAATACCAGCTTATTAAAATGGGTAGGGGTGGTGCAACTGTTCGCGTAAATTGTGTAAACTTAGAAACTTTTGCTAATGTAGAACATGCTTTTTCAAGTAATCTTTCTTTTGATCTAATCACTTTAAATAAAAAGAAACTTCAGTATTTATACAAAGATGCTAGAGTTGCCTATTTTATGAATACTGATACTTATGAACAAATTGAGGTTCCATTAGCAATTTTAGGAAGCGATGTTAACTATATTAAAGAAGGTGGAGAATGCGATATATTATTTTGGGGAGAGAGAGCCATGACGGTTGATTTACCTCCAAAAATAACATTAAAAATT
>JAUYMM010000007.1 GCA_030699485.1 Candidatus Woesebacteria bacterium
CGAGTCAACAGCTTTTTTCCCTACAATTTATGCCTCAGGCCGAGACGGACTAGCAGGCTACGAACCTGATATTTCCACCATGAAAGATATTACACCAGTTTTTGAAGAAATAATTAAATATATCCCAGCTCCTTCGGCTGATCCTGAAAAACCGCTTCAAATGCTAGTTAGTAATATTGGAAAAGATAATTATAAAGGAAGAATATCAATTGGAAGAATTAAAAATGGAAAGATGACAAATAATTCTGATGTTATCCACATAGATCGTCAAGGTGTACAAAGTAAAGCCAAAATTACATCTCTTTCAACTTTTAAAGGCTTAACTAAAGTGGAAGAAAAAGAGGCAATAGCTGGTGATATTGTAGCCGTAACAGGCATACTTGATGCTACAATTGGAGAAACCATAGCAGATGTAAATAATCCAATGGCTCTACCTCTAATTTCAATTGAGGAACCAACAGTTAAAATGGTTTTTATGGTTAATGATTCTCCTTTTGGAGGTAAAGAAGGGGATTTTAAGACCTCAAGTCAAATTAGGGAGAGATTGTATAAGGAATTGGATACAGATGTAGCGTTGAAAGTTTATGATAACTCTGACGGTACTTGGACAGTCTGTGGAAGGGGAGAATTGCACCTGGCGATTCTTATAGAAAGGATGCGTAGAGAGGGTTATGAGTTTGCGGTATCTCAGCCTTATGTCATTACTAAAGAAGTTGATGGAGTAACGCTAACTCCTTTTGAAAAAGTATATATTGATGTTCCTGAAGAACATTCAGGCGTAGTAATTCAACACATGGGTATAAGACACGCCAAAATGGATGATGTGTATAAAAATGAAGAGGGAATTGTTACTTTGGAATTTACAGTTTCCACGCGGGAACTTATCGGATTCAGATCCGAGCTCATAACAGATACTAAAGGTATGGGAATTATGAATACAAGTTTTTATGACTTCTTACCAGACGATGGATTCATTAGAAAAAGAGAAAGAGGATCAATGATAGCCCACGAAACAGGAGAAACAAGATTATATGGTCTAGTTAATGTTCAAGACCAAGGACAACTTTTTATAGGTCCTGCAGTTAAAGTCTATAAAGGTCAAGTTGTGGGGCAAAGCTCAAGAGCTGGCGACATGATGGTTAATGTTTGTAAAGAAAAACAACTTAGCAACATGAGGTCAAAAGGTGATGGATCTGCAGAACATTTTGACACACCAAGAGAAATGGAATTAGATGATGCGTTAGAATATATTGATGACACTGAACTTGTTGAAGTTACCCCAAAATCAATTAGAATTAGAAAAATAGTTCTTGATGAAGCAGAAGCAAGAAGAAAAAAAAGTATGGGGATTAAATAAAATTTCAATAGTTGTATAATAGTTACATGGAAACTAATGGTGTTGATATCTGGAAAATTTTGGATGCAGAGAAAAGATTTGTTACACAAACATATCTTGGAAAAGAAATCGGAGATGTACCTTTCATAAGTGTAAATAACTCACCTTTTTTAGATGCTTTAAAGGTGCTTGGTATTCGAGAAATTTTATCAAAACCACCAGATGGAAATGCTAGGGGATATCAAGTGAAAGTATTATTATTTGAATACAATAAATTATATGTCCAAACTAATATTGGTAAATTAGAGCCACAAGAGGAAGATTCACCATTAGCAAAATTTATTAAAAAAAATTTTGAAGGAACAAACACTAAAAAACATGTATGGACAGTCCTCAAAAAGAAAGATTTATAATACAATTGGGTCAACGAAGAGGTTCACAAAAAATATCCAAAGCTTCACTAAATAGTTTGAAAATGGTAATATAATCTCATGGGTAAAAATAAAATAGAAAATACTGTAGAAAAAGATTGGGATCACAAAAAATTAGGTCGTGAGCTTGAACTTTTTACATTTTCCGATATTGTAGGCAAAGGGCTACCTCTTTGGACTCCAAAAGGTGCCGCCATTAGAAGAACACTTGAGAGATTTATTGTTGATGAAGAAATAAAAAGAGGATATGACCATGTTTATACACCTGACATTGCAAAACTAGATTTATATAAAAAATCAGGGCATTACCCATATTACAAAGATTCAATGTATGCTTCGATTAAAATTGATGATGAAGAATTTATGCTTCGTCCGATGACTTGTCCTCATCATTTTGAATTATTTTTAGATAAACCAAGAAGCTATAGAGAATTACCGATAAGATATGCTGAGCTTGCCAAACTCTATAGATATGAAAAATCTGGAGAGTTAATGGGGCTTCAACGTGTCCGTAGTTTTTGTCTAGCTGATGCTCATATAATTTGTACCAAGGAACAAGCAGGAAATGAAATAAATGATGTTTTAGATTTAATTGAATATGTTGCAAAAGTATTAGGGCTTACAAAAGATACCGATTTTAGTTTTAGATTATCTCTTGGAGACAAAAGTGATTCAAACAAAAAATATTTCAAGGATGACAAAGCTTGGGATTATGCAGAAAATGAACTAAGACAAGTTTTAATCAAGAGAAAATCAAAATTTGTAGAAGCTGAAGGAGAAGCTGCTTTTTATGGACCAAAAATTGATATTCAAATGGTAAATGCAAATGGCAAGGAAGATACTGCTTTTACAGTTCAATACGACTTCGTCTTTCCAAAAAGATTCAATTTAGAATATATAAATGAAGAAGGTGGAAAAACTGAAGCAGTCGTAATTCATAGATCATCAATTGGAGCAATTGAGAGAATAATTGCTTATTTAATTGAAAAATATAGAGGTGCATTTCCAACATGGCTTTCACCTGTTCAAGTTAAAGTATTACCAATTTCAGAAAAACACCTAGATTATGCAAGAACAGTTGCTGATAGTCTACGATCTACGGCTATTCGAGTCGAGTTAGACGAACGAAACGAAA
>JAUYMM010000008.1 GCA_030699485.1 Candidatus Woesebacteria bacterium
GGAATTCGTACAATGGAAAGAACAATTGGTGGAGTTGTCAGAAAAGTTGCCAGAATGATAGTTGAAGGAAAAGGAACTTCATTTCATGTCACGACACAAAATGTAAAAGAATTTTTACCTTTGTAAAAAAAGCTATGGGAAAAGTAAATATAAATAAAACTACAGAAGCAAAAGTATATTCAGATTTTTTGACTGGTACGGCAATAGCTTGGTTTTCAGGTGGAATAATTACTCCAATATTTACAAAAAGATTTGAGATTAGTGATTTGATACTAGCTTTAACTGGCATACTAGTAGCTGTGATATCTTTACAGATTGCTGTAGAATATAAGAAAGGAGAAAAAACGAATGGATGAAAGAATTGCAATAGTTTATGCGATAGGAATAATAGCTACATTTTCATTTATTTTATGGTCGCGTGCCAGAATCTTTGGAAGTAATAAAAAATGACATTACCTAATTTTCTTTATATCACTGCTTTTGTTTTGACAATATATACTTTGTACGTTGTTTTCTACAAAGATAAAAAACAGGACTCATTTGTGTTAAAATCGCTTTATGCCATATAAAACGGGTTTAAATATTAATTTTTTTGAAGCTTCTGCAATAATAGGATTAAACATTGGGAACACTGGCAAAAGTTTGGGTGTAGTAGATGTTGAATTTGCTATCAAAAAAGTTTCTGAGGCTATAGACTATGTTTTTTCTGGGACAATAACTCCGGCAAAAATATTAGTTGCGGGTAAAAATAAAAACTATGAAGAAAATGCAGTTTTGGTTTGGACATCAGTTTATCCTAGATTCCCTGTTGAAAAGGAAAAATTTAAAAGTGACTTCACAAATTTCATAGGTGAACTATTGTCTGCGTTGAGACAAGATAGAACATCTATCAATTTTACTGATGAATGTATGATGATTGAGACAGAACATTGTAAAAATCCTGATTTGAAATGAAACTTCTAGTCATTGGCGACTCACATGGTAATATTGCAAACTTGAAGCATGTTATGGGGTTTGCAATAAACATTAAAGCAAAAGCCATCATTCACACAGGAGATTGGAATAATTTAAGAAGTGTGGAAACAGTCTTGCAAAGCAGGATTCCACTTTACGCGGTACGCGGAAATGCTGATATAGACCCAAAATTTGAATTTCCAGAATTTCTAAAATTTGAAGTTAATGGAGTTAAAATTGGACTAATACACAATATTAAAAAGCTTGAAAAAAACAATGAAAGTTTTGACGTTATTTTTTATGGCCATACGCACAAACAAGGACAGATTGGAAATATTATAAATCCCGGAGCATTAGAAAATGGAATTAATTTTGCAGTTTTTGACACAAAAACTAAAATGATAGAATTTATTCATGAGTAAATATGAAGCCTTACACAGGCTAAAAGATGAAATGGAAAAGGATAATTCTCTTCCTTTAAAAAAAGGTGCAAACAAATTAGTTTTCGGTTCTGGCAACACAGAAGCCCAAATATTAATATGTGGAGAAGCACCGGGAGCTACGGAAAACATTCAAGGCTTACCATTTGTTGGCCAAGCCGGGAAGTTGTTAGATAAATTCCTAGCCTTGGCAGGATTGGAGAGAAAAAATGTCTTTATTACAAACATTGTCCACCATAGACCTCCAGAAAATAGAGACCCACTTCCAAATGAAATTGAAAGCTATGGAAAATATCTTGATAAAATAATTGAAATTATTAAACCTAAAATAATAATTACACTTGGTAGGTTTTCAATGGCCAAGTTTTTACCAAATGCATTTATATCACAAGTTCATGGGAAAGCTTTTAATGTAGGAGATTTTAAAATTATTCCAATGTATCACCCAGCTGCATCTTTAAGAAATGGAAAGATACTAATGGCTGAAAAACAAGACTTTGTTAACTTAAAGAATATGGTACAATTGACTTAAATATGCTTCGATTTATAGCCCTTTCTGGTACTACAGGAGTTACTGAAAATTTAAATGTTTATGAATATCAAGATGAAATGATTATTCTTGATTGTGGTGTTGGTTTTCCTGACTTGGAAATGCCTGGAGTTGACCTTGTTATCCCTGATTTTTCATATGTTGTAAAAAATAAACACAAACTAAAAGCAATTGTCTTGTCTCAAGGCCATGAAGATCATATAGGAGCTTTGCCATTTTTGCTTCGTAACTTGCCTGCGCAGGCAGGAGTAAATGTTCCAATTTATTGTGCACCACTAGTTAGAGAGTTTTTGGAAGAAAAGTTTAGAGATAACGGAATTACTGATTTTAAGATAAACACATTTGATCCAACTAAAGATACCTTTCAAATTGGATCTTTTAAAATTTCCCCATTTAGAGTTGCCCATTCTGTTCCTGACACAGTAGGTTTTGCAATTGAAACACCTGAAGGCAAGATCATGCATGTTCCAGAACATAAAATTGATCAGCAATCTGTTGACGGAATGCCTTTTGATTTAATAAGAGCTAAAACACTTTCTGAAGGAAATGTAATATGCCTTATTTCTGATTGTTTAGGCTCAAATGAACCTGGATTTACAGAAAGTGGACAGGAAATAGAAGAAAGAATGTTTAAGATTGCAAGTATCTCTCAAAAAGCATTATTTATTAGTGCAATGTCGTCTTCAATTGGTAGATTCCAACAAATGATTAATGTTGCAGTACGTCTCAGAAGAAAGGTGGTTTTTGTAGGTCGTTCAATTCAAAACAAAACAGAATCTGCACACAAACTTGGGTATTTAAAATACTTAGACGAACAAGTAGTAGATTTTAAAAAAGCTAGAAAAATGCATCCAAGAGACTTAATGTATATTATTGCTGGCTGTTATGGTCAAGTAGGTAGTTCTGTTTATAGACTCGCCACAGACGATGACGATAGAATTTCTGCAACTGAAGGTGACACCTTTATCTTTTCAGCCAATCCTGCCCCTCCTTATTCAAAAGAAAGCCAAGACTTTGTAATAGACGAGTTAATAGATAAAGGTGTTGATGTTCATTATTATGATCTAAAAGAAGGACTTCATGTTTCAGGTCATGGTGGACAAGAAGATATAAAAATGCTTTTTAATATTACAAAACCAAAATATTTTATACCAACTGGGGGAACTATAAAACATATGCACTCTTATGAAAAACTGGTGGTATCGACAGGAAAACCAAAAAACAATGTTTTTAAACTAAAACCAGGAGATAGTGTTGAATTTAAAAACCTGCCTGCGCAGGCAGGCGTCATAGCTACAAGGGGCCAAAAAATTTCAGTTAAAGAAGTTATGGTTCATGGATTAGGAGTTGGAGATATAGGCAAAACAGTATTAGAGCATAGAACCCTACTTGGAAAACAAGGAATGGTTGTTGTTGTATTAAAAACAACTAAAAATGGGAAAGTTTTTGGTAAAGCTGAAATTGTAAGTAAAGGATTTGTTTTTGAAGGAATAAGTGGAGGACTTTTAAATGATTCAATTCAAAGATTGATGAAACACTTAGGAACTCACAACAATCTAAATTCTAAAAAGTTAAAAGAAGAGACAATCAAGTTTTTAGAAGGTTATTTCTTCAAATCTACCGGTAGAAGTCCAATGATTCTCCCCATTGTTGTGGAAGTTTGATATGATGTATTTATACATATGGCAAGGAAACACAAAAGAAGAGCTGATAAAAGAGCTTTTAGGCTAAAATTAAAGCCTCAGACAATCGCTTCAATTGCACAAGTATTCTTTTTTGCTGTAGCTGGGCTTATTATTATTTCTTTTTCTAGACGAGGTTTAGCCCTAGTTCGTGTTAATGACTTGATGATGGATATTTTTGGCTGGGCAACAATCTTTTTACCATTTATCTTTTTATCCTTTGCTTTTTTAGTAAGTAAAATTAAAACACCTCTTTCTCAACCGAATGTCATTGTTGGCTCAATGCTTGTTTTTTTATCTTTGGCTGGAATTGGTAAATCTGGAAATCTTGGACTTGCTTTTTGGGATGGAGTGTCAACATTAGTAACACCAGCAGGAGCAGTTATTGTTTTTTTGGGCATTATTTTAACTGGACTTGTTATCCTTTTTAACACTTCTTTTGATCAAGTCATTAAAATATTTAAAAGTGTCTTTTCTACTATTAATGCTTACATTTTTGGTCAAAAATCAGCAGGTGGTGGAAGAATATTACCTCGTAAGGATTTTAAAATATCTGGCAACGATTCAGCCGTTCCTGTCATTGAAAAGCCCACGGCTGTTTTAGAGGAAAAACTTTTGTCCGAAAAGCTCGTTAGCAATATAAAAGGAGAAGAAACTATTTGGAAATATCCACCACTAGATTTACTTTCTGATGAACAAATAGGTAAGGTTGACAGGGGTGATATAAATGGCAACGCAGACACAATTGAAAAAACTTTGGAATCATTTGGAATCACAGCAAATATAGTTGAAGTAAATTTAGGCCCGGCTGTTACTCAATATGCAATTCAAGTAGCTTTGGGCACAAAGCTTTCTAAAATTACAGCATTAGAACGTGATTTAGCTCTTGCTCTTTCTGCGCCAACTGGAACCATTAGAATTGAAGCTCCAATTCCAGGACGTAATTTAGTTGGCATAGAACTTCCTAACAAATCTCCTGAGTTTGTGCCATTGAAGAGAATTTTAGAGTCTGATCAGATGAATTTGATGAAGTCAAAACTTGCAGTTACTTTAGGACTTGATGTTTCAGGAAAACCTATAATTGCAGACATTGGTAAAATGCCACATATTTTAATAGCAGGTCAAACAGGATCAGGAAAATCCGTTTGTATTAATACGTTCTTAGCCTCAATTCTTTTTCGAGCTAGTCCTTCTGAAGTTAAGTTTATTATGGTTGATCCAAAGAGAGTTGAACTTACTGGATATAATGATATTCCCCACCTTCTTTCACCAGTAATTGTGAATACTGACAAAGTATTATCTGCCCTTCGTTGGTTGACCAGAGAAATGGACAGGAGATATGAATTATTTGCCCAAGCAGGAGCTAAAAACATTGATTCATATAATGAGATGAGTGGCTTCCAAGCTCTCCCATTTATAGTTTTATTAATAGATGAGTTGGCTGATGTAATGCTTTTGTCTCCTGTCGAAGTTGAAGATGCAATTACTAGAATTGCCCAAATGAGTCGAGCCGTTGGAATTCATATGGTTTTGTCAACTCAAAGACCATCAGTAAATGTTATTACAGGACTTATCAAAGCAAATATTCCAACTAGAATTGCTTTTGCAGTTTCTTCTCAAGTTGACTCAAGAGTTATTATGGATATCCAAGGAGCTGAAAAATTATTAGGAAGTGGGGATATGTTATATCTTCCTCCAGATCAAGCAAAGCCAGCCAGAATTCAAGGAGCTTTTGTTAATGAGGCAGAGATTAAAAAATTAGTTAATTTTGTTAAAAATCAAGGCGTTCCCGTTCAATATACAAGTGAAATTACAACTATGACAAAGTCAGGAAAACCTGCGGTTCCAGGTGTCGTGGGTGAAACAGACAATCTTTTTTCAGAAGCCGTAAAAGTAATTTGTCAGTATGATAGAGCTTCTGCATCTCTTCTTCAAAGGCGTTTGTCAATTGGATATGCGAGGGCAGCAAGAGTGGTTGATCAATTACAAGATGCTGGAGTTATTGCCCCATCTGATGGTTCCTCAAAACCACGCGAGGTACTAATCAAAAATGCAGAAGATTTTTTAAGTCAATTCTCAAAATAGTATGGTTACCGTAGGTGAAATCTTAAAAGAAGCCCGTCTAAAGAAAAAATTGTCTTTATCTAGTCTTGAAAAAGAAACAAAGATAAAAAAAGAATTTATTGATTTAATCGAAAATAATTTATGGGACAAATTACCTGATTACCCAGTTGTTTCAGGATTTGTTAGAAACTTGGCTGTTTTTTTGGAAATTTCAGCAGAAACTACAAATGCAATATTAAGAAGAGATTATTTGCCAAAAAAACTTCATATAAACCCCAATCCTGACATAGAATCAAAATTTTATTGGTCGCCGAGATTAACTTTTGTAACTGGTATTTCATTACTAACCTTATTGGTATTAGGTTATTTAGGATTTGAATATTTAAAATTTGTTAAACCTCCAGAACTTGAAATATATAATCCAAAAAATAATGAAGTTGTTTTTGAAAATAAAGTAAAAGTTACTGGTAAAACAACAACAGATGTAATTTTAACAGTTAATAATCAGCCCATTCTTCTTGATCAGGAGGGAAAATTTCAAACGGAGATAGAAATTACGAAAGATACATCTAATTTATTATTTAAAGCAATTTCAAGATCAGGAAAAATAACCGAAAAGGTTAGAAATATTAGTGTAGAATAATATAATGGATAGCGTACAAAGATTATTAGTTGTGGTGGTGGTTTCACTAACAGTTCTTTTAGTAATTGTTGGTATTCAAGTCGTTTTTATTATTTTAGATTTAAGAAAATCTGTAAAAAGATTAAATTCAATTTTGGAAGATGCAGTATTAGGAGGTGGATTAATTAGACCAGATAAATTAACTGGGATTGCAGAAATGTTTAAAAGAGATAAATCTGTAGCAACTCACGGACAAGAATAAATTTGGTATCATTAATTCTATGAGGAAAAAATCTAGAAAGTCTTGGTTGTTTGATAAGAAAGATTCACCAAAAAGTACTTGGCGTCGCCACGTTGGAAAAAATAAGAAAATTCATATGATTGAGAGTAAAAATAAAGATGTATCAATGTATTAATACATTGATACAAAACCCCAAAAACGGACAAGAATAGACCTTATTGTTGGATTTAATGTTTAGGTATATAATAATTGAGACATGGCAATCGAGAGTTTACAACAAATGAAAGATCAACTCGCAAAGAGATTGGAATTAACCAGTCGTACTTTTCATGTAAGTAAACCCAATGCTGGATTTTTAAAACTTGGTGTAGAAATTCAAGTTATGGCAAATGGAGAAATTGTTGACCAAGCAGTTGTCTATGGCGATACCTTACATGCTATTAAAAGACATGTAGATGCCCAGGTGTTTGGTGATCCAAATAAAATTATTGAAACAAATAGAAGGTTACCAAAAAGATTTCAATATTCGGAAGACGCAAGCTTGTAAAAATTAATGGTAATTAATTATTTTTCGATATATAATTGGCTTCATGACAACTTCAGACCAAGTTAGGGAAAAGTATTTAAGGTTTTTTGAGAAAAGAGGACATAAAATCATTCCTCCTGCCCCTCTTGTTTTAGAAAATGATCCAACAACTCTTTTTACATCAAGTGGAATGCAACCTTTGGTTCCATATCTAATGGGACAAAAACATGAATTAGGAACAAGACTTGTTGATTCACAACCTGCAATCAGGACAATTGATATTGACGAAGTTGGTGATGATAATCACTTAACTTATTTTGAAATGTTGGGTAATTGGAGTTTGGGAGATTATTTTAAAAAAGAACAACTTGCTTGGATTTGGGAATTTCTAACAAAGGAACTCAAGCTTCCAAAGCAAAAATTATACATCACAGTATTTGACGGCGGAACCGGTTATTTAGGAAATGATAATGTTCCAAAAGATTTAGAATCGTACGATATATGGAAAAGTTTAGGGGTTCAAGAAGACCATATTTCTTTCTTTGGTGTTAAGAAAAATTGGTGGAGTAGAAGTGGAACACCAGCAGAAATGCCAATTGGTGAAATCGGTGGACCAGATTCAGAAATATTTTTTGATTTTGGCGGAAAGTTTCTAGAGATAGCTAACTCAGTTTTTATACAATACAAAAAACTTAAGGATGGTAGTTTAGAAGAATTACCACAAAAAAATGTTGATTTTGGTGGAGGGTTAGAAAGAATAACTGCTGCAATAAATAACGATCCTGATATATTTAAAACTGACATTTTTATGAATACTATAAAAAAATTAGAAAAAATAACTGGTAAAAAATACATTGATAATCAAAGAGAGTTTAGAATTATTGCTGACCATCTAAGAGCTTCAGAAGCTTTAATTAATGCTGGTGTTGTTCCTTCAAACAAAATGCATGGATATATTTTAAGAAGATTAATTAGAAGAATTGCAACCAAGGTTCCAGAGTTTGAAAAAATAACTAGTAATCCTGTAATTCTTGAGGAGTTGAAGAAATTTAAAGTAAGTTTAGATAAAGGACTTAAAGAAATTAAAAAAGTTGAAAAAATTACAGGTAAAATTGCATTTGATCTATATCAATCATATGGTTTTCCACTAGAACTTACTGTCGAGTTATTTAAAGATAAAGGACAAAAAGTAAACCTTGATGATTTTAAAAAAGAGTTTGAAAAACATAAAGAGGCTTCAAGA
>JAUYMM010000012.1 GCA_030699485.1 Candidatus Woesebacteria bacterium
TCCTCAAATAAGAGGAATGTATGCAGGTGATTTTTCAAGAAAATCAACTTTAATAGATTATGGATTTAGACTTCCATCGGCTCTTGACAATAGACCACTTAAATTTGATGAATTTATGAGAAGAATTCCAAATTTTATAAGTCTAAGTGCCACCCCCAATGAATGGGAATTAGCACTTTCCCAAAATCATGTAGTAGAACAATTATTAAGACCGACAGGAATACCTGATCCTAAAGTTCAAGTAAAACCAACTAAAAATCAAATCAAAGATGTAATAATTGAAATTAAGAAAGAAGTTAAAGAAAAAAGAAGAATTTTGGTAACAACCTTAACAAAGCGTACAGCTGAAGATCTCTCTGCATATTTAGAGGAGCAGGGATTAAAAGTAGCATATCTTCATTCAGACGTTAAAACTTTAGACAGAACAGATATTTTAGATAATTTAAGAAATGGTAAATATGATGTTTTGGTTGGAATAAATTTGCTTCGAGAAGGACTTGATCTCCCAGAAGTAGGACTTGTTGCAATACTTGATGCTGATAAGGAAGGATTTTTAAGAAGTAAAACTAGTTTAATTCAAACAATGGGAAGGGCTGCAAGACATGTAAAAGGACGCGTTATTATGTATGCAGATCATATTACAGGGTCGATGGAAAGGGCATTAAGTGAGGTCAAGAGACGTAGAAAATATCAGCTAGCAATGAATAAAAAATATGGAATTATACCTAAATCAATTACTAAACCATTAAGATTAAAAATAATCGAGAGAGAACTGCCGTTTCAAGTAAATTTGGAAATAGAAAGCCTTACTCCAATGGATAAAAAGAAGCTTATCAAAAACTTACAAAAAGAAATGGTTATAGCAGCCAAAGAATTAAACTTTGAGCTTGCAACTGAAATCAGAGACCGAATACGAAAAATAGAAGAGCTAAAATAATTCTATACCAGCCAAAGATATTGAAATTGTGAGATTGGACAAATTTGATTAACCACTTAACGACAATATAGGCAGTTATGAAGCTTACCAGAAAGCCAATTAACAATGTAACCATATTACCATTTGACCATACGGCCGTGTCAGTTTTAATTAAATCCAATCCAGTTGCAGCTCCCATAGTAGGAATTGCTAAAAGAAATGAAAATTCTACGGCTTCTTCTCTTTTCATTCCCACAACCATTCCACCAAATATGGTTGCAAAAGCACGAGAAACACCAGGAATCATAGATAAAACTTGAAACATTCCTATCAAAAAGTATTTTTTATTGGAAATCTCCCGAGGTGGCAATAGTAATCCACCCCTGGGGTGGGATTTCTCGAATAGGATCATGATGATACCTCCAATTAATAAACTCCAGATAACTACCATTGTATTACCAATTAAATATAATTTAATATATTTATAGAAAAATAGACCAAAAAAAGCAGATGGAAGAAATGCAATTAACAGGTTTTTATAGCGAAGCTGAATCTCATATAAATTTGAATTAATAGGAACAAGTTTCTTAAAATAAATAACTACTACAGCCAATATTGCACCAAGCTGGATAATTATCTCAAAAGATTTTACAAATTCAGTTTGCACCACACCCGCCAGGTGTGATGTTAGTATTAAGTGGCCTGTAGAAGATATTGGCAAAAATTCAGTAATACCTTCCACTATAGATAACAGCAGTGTCTGAAGTAGATTCATACTGTATAATTGTACATCGATGAATGACTATATTAAAGTGCGAGGGGCAAGGCAACACAATTTAAAAAATGTTAATCTTGATATTCCAAAAAACAAATTGACTGTTTTGACAGGAGTTTCAGGATCTGGTAAAAGTTCTTTTGCTTTTGACACATTATATGCAGAGGGTCAAAGAAGATATGTAGAAAGCCTATCAACCTACGCACGTCAATTTTTAGGTATTATGGAAAAACCTGACGTTGACTCAATCACTGGCTTATCACCAGCAATTTCAATTGATCAAAAAACAACATCCAGAAATCCAAGATCGACAGTCGGGACAGTAACAGAGATATATGATTATTTAAGACTTCTTTTTGCCAGAGTAGGTCATCCACATTGTCCTATCTGTGGTTCTGAAATATCAATGCAAACTTTAGAAGAAATAGTAAATAGAATTATGGCGATGAAAGGACGATTTTACATACTTGCACCAGTTGTGAGAGATAGAAAAGGAGAATTCAGTGCACTTTTTGATAATTTAATATCAAAAGGATATGCAAGAGTAAGAATTGATGGAGTCTATAAAGAATTACAAGATGATTTTGCATTATTAAAAACCAACAAACACACAATTGATGTTGTGATTGATAAAGTTTCTCTAAAACAGCAAGGTGACACCTTGCGATCTCGGCTCTTTGATTCTGTAGGTCAGGCTCTAAAACTTGCAGATGGTTATGTAATTCTTTCAGAAATTAAAGATCATAGTTTTGTTATTCCTGATTACCCAAAGGAATATGTAGATCATCTTTTTTCAGAAAAGTTTTCGTGTTCTAAAGATAATATCAGTCTTCCAGAAATAGAACCTCGTAGTTTTTCATTTAATTCACCTCATGGAGCATGTCCATCTTGTACAGGATTAGGTAAGTTACTAAAAGTTGTTCCAGAACTTGTTTTTTCAGAAGAACTATCAATTATGGAGGGTGCTATTTTACCATTTTCATCAATGTTTGAAAGAGAAACATGGTACTCTCAAAAAATACTAAAACTTTGTCAGGAAAATAGTATCAATATACATATTCCATTTAGTGATTTATCTATAGAATTCAAAAAAATAATACAAAATAACGTAATTCATACTATGGAATCTAGATATAAAAAGACCCAGTCAGAATATGTAAAAACAGAATTTGAAAAATATATGAGAGAAAGAGTCTGTGAATTTTGCAATGGATTAAGACTTAAAAAAGAAAGTTTGGCAATTACAATAAATAACGAGTCAATATCAAAAGTTACCAGTAATTCAGTTAACAAAATGGTTGAGTGGTCAAATGGTTTAATGGCCATTTTAAATAAGAGAGAGCAAGAAATTGGCAAATTGATTATTAATGAAATAATAGGAAGATTAAATTTTCTAGAGTCAGTAGGATTGGAGTATTTAACTCTTGATAGAGTTGCAGGAACGCTTTCAGGAGGTGAGGCTCAGAGAATTAGACTAGCTAGCCAAATAGGGTCAGGTCTAACTGGAGTTTTATATGTTTTAGATGAACCTACAATTGGTCTACATCAAAAAGATAATCAGAAATTAATAGATACATTACATGAACTTAGAGATATGGGAAACACGATTGTAGTTGTAGAACATGATAAGGAAATGATGAAAAATAGTGATTATCTAGCAGATTTTGGACCTGGAGCGGGAAAAAATGGAGGAGAGCTTGTAGCTTGTGGCACACCAAAAGAAGTTATGAATAACCCAAAGTCATTGACAGGTAAATACTT
>JAUYMM010000016.1 GCA_030699485.1 Candidatus Woesebacteria bacterium
TATAAAGACGCTAGCGCGATAAGTGAGCAGATAAAAAAAATAATTGAACAAGAAAAAATAGAAAAAGTAATAGTAGGGATGTCAGAAAACGAAATGGGCGAAGAGATAAAAAAGTTTGCGAAAATTTTTAATGCAGAAACATTTGACGAGACCTTGTCTAGTCATGATGCTCAACAAATGTCAATTCAAAGTGGTATGGGTAGAAAGAAAAGAAAAGAGATGGAAGATGCATTTGCAGCATGCATTATGCTACAATCATACATAGACTATGTTTAAAAATGTAATAGCACCGATTCAAGCATGGCTTATGTCACAAGGAAAATGTGTTGGTTGTGGCACTCCTTTAGACATGGCTAAAAAGAAAATACATAAGTACGGAGAAATGGTGACTTGTAAGTGTGGCAGAATTTATATTAGAAATTCAAAAACCAAAAGCTACAGAAGAGCACTTCTAAATGAAATCTAAATTATTATTAGCTTTAATATTAACCGTTCTTTTTTTTATAATTTGTGGTTTTTACGTTAAAAATATGTTTTTGCCAGTATCAAATGATGCAAAATCTGTCGATTTTTTGATTCCTAAAGGTTCATCAGTTTCCATTATTGGAAATAATTTAGAAAAAGCAGGACTTATTAAAAATGCAATTGTTTTTAAATTTTACGTCCAAGTTACAAATTCACAAAATAAAATACAGGCAGGAGAATTTCAGCTCGCCTCGAGCTTCACACTTTCACAAGTTTTAGAAAAACTAAAAAAGGGTCCATCTGAAATTTGGGTAACAATTCCAGAAGGTTTGAGAAGAGAGGAAATAGCTACAAAGTTTAGTACAACTTTAAGTAAAGACGGGGAATTTACAAAAGAATTTTTACAACTTACAAAAGACAAAGAGGGATATTTGTTTCCAGATACATATCTTTTTCCAAAAACAGCAACAGCCACACAGATTGTAACCAAACTAACTTCAACTTTTAATAAAAAAATAAGTGATGTTACATATAAACAAGTTATTATGGCCTCAATGTTGGAACGTGAGACATTTGCAGATAGTGAAAAACCAATAGTTGCAGGAATTTTATACAAAAGAATTAAAAATGATTGGCCGTTACAAGTAGATGCAACATTACAATATGCAAAAGGAAGTTGGGAACCAATTTATTCTATTGATAAAAATATAATATCTCCATTTAATACCTATAAAAATTTAGGACTTCCACCAAGTCCAATTGCAAATGCAGGACTTTCTTCAATTGAAGCTGCAATTAATCCAGAAGAAAGTGATTATTGGTATTATATTCATGACAATGACGCCAAAATTCACTTTGCAAGAACTTTAGAAGAACATAATGCAAACATTGCTAAGTATTTAAGATAATTTTAGTTGTTGACATTTATATATCATATATATACACTGGATATATGACAAGTACTATCATTTTAAAAACAGATTCAAAATTAAAACAGAAGGCACAGCAAACAGCCCAAGAATTGGGATTAACGTTAACTTCTGTTATAAATGGTTATCTTAGTGATTTTGTACAGACTAAAAAGGTAACTTTCCAATCAAAAACAAATAGTAAAAAAAATTTTGATCCATATGGAATTTTTGCTGGTGCTGAAATAACTGAAGCCGATATCGATAGTATTACAAAAAGTTGGATGAAAAAAATTGATGAAATTGGATAAATATTCATTAGATACACATGCAATAGTTTGGTATCTATTAAAAGATAAAAAACTTTCAAAAGTTGCAGAAAATTCAGTAAGACAAGTGTTTGATAAAAAAGCGATAGGAATAATATCGGTAATGGTGGTATTAGAGCTTTATTATGTAAGTTTGAAAGATAAGAAGTTTGATTTTTCAAAAACGATGGAATTAATGAAAAATGCAAATCTTAAAATAATAAATTTTGATATGCGAGTTTTAAGTAAAGCAGTGGAATTACCGAGAGGATTAGATATACATGATCGTATAATTGTTGCAACCTCAATATTAATCAATTCACAATTAGTAACAAGAGATGGAATCTTAAGAAATCTTTTCCCCAATGAAACTATTTGGTAAAGTATTTTCCAAGGCCTGACCATATCAGAAATTTTTGAGTGTTGACATTGGCTGATATTCTAATATAATCCCTTTTAGGTCTACTTATGTAGGCTTCTCTTGTATCACCAATACCTAATGAAATCAAAAACTAATTTGCGCCGAAATTTTGGGAAAGTTGAAACAAATTTACCAAAATTAGATTTAACTTTAGTACAAAGAGAATCTTGGCAATGGTTTTTAACAAATGGTGTAGCTGAAGAATTAAAGGCAATTTCTCCAATTGATGATTTTACAGGTAAAAATTGGCAGTTATCTTTAGGAGAACATTCTCTTGGAAAACCAACAATTACAGCTTCACATGCACAACAAAAAGGTTTAACTTATTCATCTCCTCTTAAAATAACTGCAACATTAATCAACAAAAGAACGGGTAAAGAAGTAAGTCAAGAAGTTTTCTTGGGTGATTTACCTCAAATGACAGCTCGTGGGACATTTATAGTTAATGGAATTGAAAGGGCAGTAATAAATCAAATTGTAAGATCCCCAGGAATTTATTTTTCAGGTGAACTTGATGTTTCTTCTGGAAGAACTTTATATAAAGCAGAAGTAAGACCTCTTCATGGTTCATGGTTAGAATTTGAAGCCACAAGGGGAGATTTGATTCACGCCAGAATTGATAGAAGAAAAAAAGTATTAGCAACAGTTTTTCTTAAAGCTCTTGGTATGGAAAGTGAAAGAGAGATACTTAATTTTTTTAAAGACGCAGATGTTGACAAAGATCATAAATATATAGAGGCAACACTGGCAAAAGATACAACAAAGAGTAGAGATGAAGCACTTCTTGAAGTTTATAGAAAATTAAGACCAGGAGAGCCGGTCCTAATTGAAAATGCTACAAATTTATTTGAGAGCATGTTTTTGGATAAAAGAAGATATGATTTAGGTGAGGTTGGAAGATATAAGATAAACAAAAGATTTAACAATAGTGAATCTGACAAGGCATCAAATGTGTTAACTTTAAAAGACATTTCTTCTTCATTAACTTATCTTTTAGGTTTGCAAAATGGAGTTGGAAGAGTTGATGACATCGATCATCTTTCAAACAGAAGGCTTAGAAGAGTTGGTGAATTAGTTGGTGTTAATGCATTTAGAATTGGATTACTTAGGCTTGAAAGATCTGTTAAGGAAAAAATGAGTTTAATTTCAGCCGATGACAAACCACTTCCATCTAATTTAATTAATGCAAGACCATTAATATCTTCATTAAACGAATTTTTTAGAAGCAATCAATTATCTACTATTTTAGATGACACTAATCCACTTTCAGAAATTGACAATTTAAGAAGAGTGTCTGTATTAGGTGCTGGTGGTATTAATAAAGAAAGAGCATCTTTTTCAATAAGAGATGTTAACTCTTCACAATATGGAAGGCTTGATCCAGTAAGAAGTCCTGAAGGACCAAACATTGGACTTGTAACATATCTATCACTTTATGCAAAAGTAAATGAATTTGGATTTTTAGAATCTCCCTACAAAAAAGTAATTAAAGTGGGTAAGAAAATGAAAATCACTAATGAAATTATTTATTTAACAGCAGATGATGAAGAAGTTTCAAATATTACTCATTCAGGAATTAATATAGATGAAAAGGGTTATATAAAAGATGCAAGAGTACCGTTAAGACACATGGGAAGTTTTACAGAAGGATCAGTATCTTTGGTCGAATATATTGATATTAGCCCAAGACAGTTGGTTGGAACCTCAGCTTCACTTATTCCATTTTTGGCACATGATGAAGGAAATAGAGCCTTGATGGGTTCAAACATGCAATGCCAAGCTGTTCCTTTGGTTGCACCAGAATCTCCAATTGTAGGAACAGGAATGGAAGCTGAAATATCAAAAGCTATGATAAGAAATGTCATTGCAAGACATGATGGAGAAATTCTTCATGCAGATAATGAAAAAGTAATAGTTAAACTTGACAAAAAAGTATTAATTGATGATTCAACAGAAGACATCGAAATAATAGATGGTGGTAAAAAAGAAGTATATTCTTTGATGAAGTTCAAAAAAACAGCTCACTCAACTTGTTACAACCAAAGAGTTTTGGTTAATCCAGGTCAAAAAATAAAACAAGGAGATTTATTAGTTGATGGACCAGCAAGTCAAAATGGAGAACTTTCCTTGGGACGTAATTTAATGGTTGCCTACACTTCCTTTGGTGGTTATGGATTTGAAGATGCCATTTTAATATCAGAAAGATTGGTTAAGGATGATTTATTAACATCAATTCATATTGAAGAATATGATGCTGAAGTGGTTGATACCAAATTGGGTGCAGAAGAAAGAACAAAAGATATACCTAACGTTTCAGAAAATGAACTTGCTAATTTAGCAGAAGATGGAATAGTAGTAATTGGAGCCGAGGTTGGTCCAAATGATATATTGGTTGGCAAAATTGCCCCAAAAGGTGAGACTGAATTGACATCAGAAGAAAGACTACTGCGCGCAATTTTTGGAGAAAAAGCAAGAGAGGTTAGAGATACTTCACTTCGAGTTCCTCATGGAGAAAAAGGAATTGTAGTTGGAGTGAATATTTTAGATCGTAATAAGGGTGATGATTTAGGTCCTGGTGTAATTGAAAAAATTATAGTTAAAGTAGCTCAAATTAGAAAAATCACAGTTGGAGACAAAATTGCAGGTAGGCATGGAAACAAAGGAGTAATTGCAAAAATTATGGCAGTTTCTGACATGCCATATCTTGCAGATGGTACACCTGTTGATATTATTATTTCACCACTTTCTGTTCTTTCTCGTATGAATTTAGGACAGCTATTAGAAGCTCATTTTGGTTTAGCTCTTCATCGCAATAATGAAAAAGGCGCATTTCCTGTATTTGATCATGTAACAGAGGGAGATTTGATCAATGAACTTAAAAGTGCCAGATTACCTGTAACAGGAAAAGCAAGACTTATTGATGGTAGAACAGGAGAATCCTTTAAAGAAGATACGGTTGTAGGAATTGGATATATTCTTAAATTGACACACATGGTAGAAGATAAAACTCATGCAAGGTCTACAGGACCATATTCATTAGTTACACAACAACCATTAGGTGGTAAAGCTCAAATGGGTGGACAACGTTTAGGAGAAATGGAAGTCTGGGCACTAGAGGCTCATAGGGCACAACATATTTTGCAAGAAATGTTAACAATTAAATCAGATGATATTGTGGGTCGTGCAAAAGCCTTTGAAGCAATAGTTAAAGGAACTGATATCCCAGAATCAACAATTCCTGAAAGCTTTAAAGTTTTAGTAAGAGAATTAAATGCTTTGGGATTAAGTATTTTACCAAAAGGAGTTATACTTGCCAGTGTTACTTCTGATGAGGACACTAAAGAGGGAGAAAAACTAGCTGAAGTTTTGGGTGCTGAAATGGTTGCAACAAAAGAACTATTAGATCCAAAAGGAAATATGGAGGTAGAAAATGTTAACTAATACACTAGATACATTATTTGATTTAAAAGACTTAGAAGATTTTGGTTCATTAATAATTAGACTTGCTTCCCCTGAAGATATTAGAAGATGGAGCAGAGGTGAAATTACAAAACCAGAAACAATTAATTATAGAACTCTAAAATCTGAAAAAGATGGTCTTTTTGATGAAAAGATTTTTGGACCTACCAAAGATTGGGAATGTTATTGTGGAAAATATAAAAGAATTAGATATAAGGGTGTTATTTGTGACAAGTGTGGAGTTGAAGTAACACAATCTCGAGTAAGACGTGAGAGAATGGGACATATCAGTCTTGCCTGTCCAGTTGCTCACATTTGGTTTTTTAAAGGTGCTCCAAGTAAAATTTCTACAATTTTAGGTGTTCCTCCAAGAGCAATGGAACAAGTTATTTATTTTGCTAGATATTTGACCTTAAATGTAGATGAAGATAAAAAGAAGACGGCAATTAAACTACTCGAGACTGCTTTAACAGAAGGTGAAAATCAAATAATAACAACTTATAAGGATAAGAAAGATTTATTAAGTAAAGAGGCACAGAAAGCAAGAGAAAAAATTGAAAACAAAATTAAAGATAAAGAACAATTATCTCTTGCAATTTCTGAGATTGAACTTGATCAAAGAAAAAAAGGAACAGCAATTTCAGAGGATGAAAAAGCAAATTTATCAAGAAATTCTAGACTTTTTGAAAATTTAATAAGTCTTGTAAGGGGTTTAAAGACTTTAAGTATACTATCTGAAGAAGAATATGATGAGCTTTATACTTTTGGAGCAGCAGATTTCTTTGAAGCTAAAATGGGTGCTGAGGCAGTTTTGTCTGTGTTGACAGACGTCAATTTAGAAAAATTATCAACAGAAGTTCGTAAAGAGGTTGATGAGACAAAAATAACTAGTACAAAATATATAAAGATTGTTAAGAGATTAAAATTAGTTGACGGTTTAAGAAAGTCTAAAATTGATCCAGTTTGGATGATATTAAAAGTACTTCCAGTACTTCCTCCTGATTTAAGGCCTATGGTTCAATTGTCTGGTGGAAGATTTGCAACCAGTGATTTAAACGATTTATATAGAAGAGTTATAAATAGAAATAATAGATTAAAACATCTAATAGGTCTAGGAGCTCCTGAAATAATTTTAAGAAATGAAAAAAGAATGTTACAAGAAGCAGTTGACTCTTTAATTGATGCATCTCAAAGAAAAGCTACCAGGCGTGCTCGTGGCAGGCAACCACTCCGTTCTCTTTCTGATATGTTAAAAGGAAAACAAGGAAGATTTAGACAAAACCTTCTTGGTAAAAGAGTAGATTATTCAGGTCGTAGTGTTGTTATTGTAGGGCCCGATTTAAAACTTAATCAATGTGGTTTACCTAAAGAAATGGCTCTTGAGATGTTTAAACCATTTGTACTTCGTGAAATGATTTCAAGAGGTATTGCACCAAACGTAAAATCAGCTAAAAACATGCTTGATAGAAGGCCACCAGAAATTTTTGATATTTTAGAAGAAATAACTAAAGATCATCCAGTGCTATTAAATCGTGCTCCAACTTTGCACAAACTTTCAATTCAAGCATTTTATCCAATATTAATTGAAGGAAGTGCCATTAGACTTCATCCTGCAGTTTGCGCTGGATTTAATGCAGATTTTGATGGTGATCAAATGGCAGTTCATGTGCCATTATCAAAACAGGCAATTGAAGAAGCAAAAACATTAATGCTTCCTGAACATAATTTACTACGTCCATCAGACGGATCACCTGTTTCTACTCCAGCATCTAAAGAAATGGCACTTGGTGTTTATTATTTAACATCAGTTGATACAAATCTAAAAATTAGTAATACTGTTTTTTCAGATAAAAATGAAGCCATTCTTTCTCATCAAAGCCAAAAAATAGAATTGAGGCAGCCAATAATGGTTAGAATTGATGGAAAAATTATTGAGACAATTGTTGGAAGAATTTACTTTAACGAAATATTACCTCCTGTTTTTGATTTTGTGAATGAAGCTTGTACCTCAACTGTTATTAAAAAATTATTTAGCGTTGCCTACGCTAAATGTGATTCAGCAACTGTTGTTCTCATGATTGATGCAGTTAAGAATTTAGGTTTTTCAGCAGGTACAATTTCAGGAATTTCATTTGGAATTTTTGACGCAGTATTACTTCCTGAAAAAGCAAAAATATTAAAGCAAGCAGAAGACAAAGTAACAGAAATTGAAAACAACTTTAATACGGGTCTTATTACTCTTGGTGAAAAGAAAAGAATGGTTCAAGAACTTTGGATTGAAGTATCCGACGATTTGGCAGATAAAACATGGGCATTAATGAAACCAACAAACCCAATTAGAGTTGTTATTGATGCGAAGGTAGGCCGAGCAAGTCGAGACCAAGTTAAACAATTATCAGCAATGAGAGGTTTGGTTGTTGATCCACTTGGAAAAATTGTTGAACTTCCTATTAAATCTAACTTTAGAGAAGGACTTTCTGTTTTTGAATATGTTACTTCCTCAAGAGGATCAAGAAAAGGATTAACTGATACTGCTATTAAAACAGCAGATGCAGGTTATTTAACAAGAAGACTAGTTGATGTATCACACGATCTTATAATTAGACTTATTGATTGTGAGACAACTGAGGGAATTACTATTAAAAAAGCAGATAGACCTGCTATTTTTACAACTAGAATAATTGGTAGATACTTAGTATCTGATGTAAAAGATAACAAAAATAAAGTAATTGCAATTAAAGGTGATTTGATAAATGAAGAATTGGCTCATAAAATTAATGAATCAGGCGTAGAAGAAGTAACATTAAGATCTGCTTTAACATGTGGTGCAAGACATGGACTTTGTGCTAAATGTTATGGATGGGACCTTTCTACTAAAAGTGATGTTGAAGCAGGTACACCTGTTGGAGTAATTGCAGCACAATCTATTGGAGAACCTGGAACACAACTTACTCTTCAAACCAAACACAAAGCTGGCGCTGTTGGGCTTGATGTTACACAAGGTCTTCCAAGAGTTGAAGAATTAGTTGAAGCTAGGACTCCAAAAGTTGCCTCATCCATTTCTGAGATTTCAGGTAAAGTTAATGTTTCTGAAGCTGAAGAAGGATGGAAAGTAGTTGTCTTGGGGACTGGAAAAACAAAAGAAGAAAGAGAATATTTGTTACCTAAAACTTTAGAATTAGCAGTTACTGATAAACAGACAATTGAAGCCGGTACAGCCCTAGCTCATGGCCCACTTGATATCAAAGATATACTTTTAATTAAAGGATTAAGAGCTGCCCAAGAATATCTAGTAACTGAACTTCAAAAAGTTTATGAATCACAAGGTATTGGTATTAATGATAAACATTTTGAAGTAATTGTTAGAAAAATGAGTGATGAGATAAGGGTTATAACATCAGGAGATACACAATTCTTACCGGGTGAACTTTCAAGCAGAGCTACATTTGAAAGCGAAAATGAAAAAACTTTGGCAGCAGGTGGAGAACCAGCATCAGCCCAACAAATTGTTTTAGGGATAACAAGAAGATCACTTTACACTGAAAGTTGGTTATCTGCAGCATCATTTGAACAAACAACTGATGTATTAACTGAAAGTTCATTGATGGCAAGAGAAGATAAATTATTAGGGTTAAAAGAAAATGTTATTATAGGTAGGCTTATCCCTGTTACAGCAGAAAAAGCATTAATCAAAAATAATTAAATTATGCCAACAGCAAATCAATTAGTAAGACATGGTAGAAAATCAAATAAAAAGAAGTCTAAAACAACTTCTTTAAAAAAGTGGTTTAATGCCAAGGATCGTGAGTTTGGAGAAAATTCATCACCTTTTAAAAGAGGAGTTGTTTTAACTGTTAGAACTATGACTCCTAGAAAACCAAACTCAGCTTTAAGAAAAGTAGCTAGAGTTAGACTTTCAAACAAACAAGAAGTAACGGTTTATATTCCAGGAGAAGGCCATGAACTTGCAGAGCATTCTGTGGTTTTGGTTAGAGGTGGAAGAGTAAAAGATTTGGCTGGAGTTAAATATACAATTGTTAGAGGAAAATTAGATACAACTGGAGTTAGTGGTAGAAAAACTTCAAGAAGTAGATATGGAGTTAAAAAAGATCAAGGAGGAACTAAGTAATGCCAAGAAAAGGACCAGCAAGAAAAAGATTAGTTGAAGTAGATCCTATACATGGTAGCTATCTTTTAGCCAAACTTATAAATAGGAGTATGTACGCTGGAAAGAAAAGTGTTTCCCAAAGAGAAATATATAAAGCACTTGATATAATAGCGAAAAAAGAAGAACCTTTAAAAGTTTTTGAAAAAGCAATTGAAAATATTAAACCTGAAATGGAAGTTAGAGCTAAAAGGGTTGGTGGAGCAGCATACCAAGTTCCAATGCAAGTGAGGGGAGAAAGAAAAGAATCTTTAGCAATTCGCTGGTTAGTAGCTGCAGCAAGAGCAAGATCAAACTCAGAATTTCATACATACGGTGAAAAAATTGCACAAGAATTAATTGATGCAAGTAAAGGTGAAGGCGGAGCAGTTAGAAAAAGACAAGAGATGGAGAGGGTAGCAGAAAGTAACAAAGCCTTCTCACATTTTAAATGGTAGAGGCCGTATTTTCGGTCTTTCTTTATGTTGACTTCGTAAACTCTTCGGTGTTATCATTAATTAATGCCCGAACATTTTACAAACAAAACTGTTAATTGTATTTATTGTGGAAAAATTGTTCTTACTGGAAATAAATTTTGTTCCAGAGAATGTAAATCAAAAAGTCAGATTGTAAGGTTAACTCTAAAATGTATTGGTTGCAGTAAGTTATTTAAGATTTCCCCATGTTATAAAAGAAAAACAAACTATTGTTCAATTAAATGCTATTGGGATAGTACTCGTTTAAAAAAGATTCGTCGGTGTAAAGTTTGCAACAAAGAATTTATTGCTAAGAATAGCTTGATTGTTAAAGGATTTGGAATTTTTTGTAGCAGATCGTGTCAGCATAAGACATATCCAGAACAAATTAAAAAGATATGTAAACAATGTGGTGAGTATTATTGGATTCAGCCAAGTAAAGACAAGAGAAGCTTTTTTTGTAACAAAGCGTGCCACGATGATTATATGAGAGATTATGTCTCGTGTGTATGTAGGTGTTGTAAAAAAGAATTTGAGATACCACGAAGTGATTTGAATCGTGGCAGAGGAACATACTGTAGTCGAAGGTGTTTTGTGTCATATCAAGGTTCGTCGCTTTTAGAATTAAAAATGGAAACATCATTAAATCTTGCACAGATTAAATTTGAAAGAGAAGCTAAATTCAAAAGATTTCATGTCGATTTTTTACTTGAAAAATATAAAACAGTTATTGAATGTGATGGAGAATTCTGGCATTTAAAACCCAATGTAAAAGAAAGAGACAAAAGAAAAGATATTTTGCTACAGAGTTTAGGTTACAAAGTATTAAGATTTACAGGAAATGAGTTGGACAAGTTTGATGAAAATAAACTTTCAAGAATTTTACTACAAAGAATTTTTTAAAACTGACCTCAATTCTTCTTTGCTTGTCCAAAGAAGAAATTGAAAGAAGAAAAGACTCAACCTGCCAAAATTTGATAGCAATTTACTTATTGAATTTTAGCCAGTGGGATAGTAATATCCTCGTTATGGCAGAAAGATTACTTATAACCAGAAAAGAAGGGGCTGTTTTGTCTTGTGTTGGGCTAACACCAGACGACCAGACTCACAATTATAATTATATCGGTGTAGAATTTGAAGAAGATGAAAAGGAGAAATTGGTGCAAAAGTTAATTGAAAAAGGACTGTTGAAATTGAGGGGTAGAGAGTTAGTACGAACAGCTATTGGTAAGACAGTAACTTATGAGTTTGATGTAATGATTCTAAAAGAGGGTTAAGGGTCAAATAATATCCATTGAATTGGTTTCTAACCTCTGTTACAATCATCCTTGCTCAATTTTGTTAGATTGACAATTTTTATTCACGGTTTATGATAAATCATGGCTGAATTAGTAACTACAGATAATATTTATGCTTGTTTAGTCAAGGCTTTTAGAAAAGCAATGATGTTTCACCCAAATCTGAGAAAATATTATATAGCGTCAAAAAAGAGTTTAAAAAAAGATAAATCAATTTTGTTGTCTAAAAAAACTTAACTTTAAATTATCTTTGCCAAATTTCAATCATGATCTAAATTCTTTAAACTGAAATCAAATTTTAGAAGGTGAATTGCTGATATAATTATCAAAATGATAGAAAAACATGCCTTTGGTGATTTTGTACCTAAGAATGCAAAGTATTTAATGCTTGGTAGTTTTACTGCTAGGAAAAATAATATAGACCTTTCATATGATTGGTTTTATTGCACCAAAAGAAATCAGTTCTGGTCAATTATTGAAAAAGTTTATAATTTAAATCTTCCCGACAAAGATTCAAAAATGAAGTTATTTACAAAACTAGGAATTGCTTTTTCAGACATGATTTTGTCATGTGAACGAAAAGATAATAATAATTTAGATTCCAACTTAACTAACTTTGTATATAATACAACGGCTATTAGAAATATTTTTAAAAGTAACGGTATACAAAAAGTATTTTTTTCGAGTCGTTTTGTTGAAAAAGAATTTAAACGGAAATTTACAAAAATAGTTGATAAATTTCCAAGCGTTGAATTTATAACATTACCCTCGCCATCACCAAGATATGCGGCAATGAGTAAAGAAGAAAAGATTAAAAAATATAAGGAATTATTTCCAAAAATGCATTGACAATTTTTATTCAGGGTTTATTATAAATTCTATGAGTAAACAAATTACATACGAGGAATTTAGGTATTATTTTAAAAAGGCTTTTGATGAAGTTATTATGCCAGTGTTAAATAGACTAAAGGATGATCACTCTAAGAAAGTTATTAAAGATATTAAAACTACAAAATCAAAATCTCCTGTTGCCTTCGCCTAAATATTTTACCCACTTACATGATAATATTATTAAAATATGTCTACATTAACCTCAAATATAACTATTCGAGATAAAATTTATGCGATTCGAAATTTACAGGTAATGTTGGATGAAGATCTTGCGGTACTCTATAAAGTTTCAACCAAAAGGTTAAACGAGCAATTAAAACGTAATTTTGATAGATTTCCAAGAGAATTTTGCTTTCAACTAGAAGAATTAGAACTTGAAAACTTGAGGTCGCAATTTGCGACCTCAAAAAGTTGGGGTGGACGCAGATATCTTCCATATGTATTCACAGAACAGGGTGTTGCTATGCTGTCAGCGGTTCTAAAAAGTAAGACTGCTATAAAAGTCAGTATTCAAATTATGAATGCTTTCGTTCAAATGCGGAAATACATAAATGAAAATTACCAATTGCATCAAAAGGTTATTGATATCGAAAGAAAGCAGATAATTTATGGAATTAAAACAGATAAGAAATTTAATCAAATATTTAAGGCAATTACTTCAAACGAAAGAATTCCAAAACAAAAGATATTTTTTGAAGGTCAAACTTTTGATGCTCATAAATTTATCTCAAATATTATTCGCTCAGCTAAAAATGAAATTATACTTATAGATAATTTTATCGATGATGTAACATTGTCATTATTTTCAAAACGAAAAAATAAAGTAAAAGTAATCATATACTGTAAAAATATTACAAAAGAATTATTAATAGATCTTGAAAAATTTAATTCACAACATTCTTCTGTTGAAATTAAGGAGTTTAAATTGTCACACGACAGATTTTTAATTATCGATCAAAAGAAAATTTATCATTTTGGAGCATCCCTTAAGGATTTAGGTAAAAAATGGTTTGCTGTATCGCGATTCAATAATAAAGTTGTTAGCTTCTTAAAAAAGTTGGAAAGCAAGTAAAATAATAAATGAAATCAAATTTTAGAATAGATATTCATTATATAGATTTGATATAAAATAGGTTATATTTAATTAAACTATTTCAATGGATAATAATTTTGAACAAATGATGTCTGAACCTAAACGTATAGTGTGGGCAAGAAAAAGATCTGGGCCAGGAAGCTATTATAATTCTTTCCAGCATGTATTTCCTAGAATTCCAGAAGATACGAAGATTTTAGATGAAAAATATAAGGAACTGCGAGAAAAAGCTGAAAAAGGTGAAATCGGCCCGCTTAAACAGGTTAGTGAAGCCCTAAAGCTTTTGTGGAATAGAGATACATGGAGTGATGGTATAACACAAAGAGTAGATATGTTTAAAAAAGAAGGTAGAGATGTGAGAGTCTTAGATTTAATGGGCTATGGAGCCGTATTAAGAAAATTAGATGTAAAAGGTTTAGCTGTTGCTCTTGAAGATGCAAGGACACTAGAAGAAAAACAATATGACGCGAAACGTGGAGTAGGTTTTGTAGAGGGTAATGCTTTGTCATCAAAAACATGGCAAAAAATAAAAGAAGATGTTAAAGAACATGGACAATTTGATCTAATTTTGTGCCGTCCTCTGGCTGGAATATCTCAAATTCCAGAAAATCGTGTTGTCTATGCCGCTTTTATTCAAAGATTATATAGACTGACAAGACCAGATAGGGGCACCATTCTTTCTGAAATTCATTACGATATGAAACCAGTTGTTGAAAGGTTTAGTAAAAATATAAACACTATTGAAGGAATCATTGCTAAGAATACAAGCGGGGCATTTTCACTAATGAGATTTCCCGGCTCACCCGATCAAATACCTGAGAATATATTTCAGTAAAATAACAAGTAAATTTATATCCATTGAATAAGTTTTCCACTCCTGCTACAATCACTCTTACTCCTAGTATCTAGACCCTAGTCACTAGTAGCTAGTTTTATGGCAGAAGAAGCAAAGAAAAAATCAGCAATGGTTATGACGGCTACAAAAGACCGTAATGTTTCACTGGATAAAATTCGAAACATTGGAATTATTGCTCATATTGATGCAGGTAAAACAACAACCACAGAAAGACTTCTTTTTGAGACAGGTAGAACATATAAACAAGGTTCCGTTGATGATGGGACAACGGTTACAGATTGGATGGCACAAGAAAGAGAAAGAGGAATTACAATAGTTTCTGCTGCAATAACTGCATTTTGGGATTTTAATCCACCAGCTGGAGGATCATCAGTTGAAAAAGGCAATTACAGAATAAATTTAATTGACACACCCGGACATATTGATTTTACTGCAGAAGTTGAAAGATCATTAAGAGTATTAGACGGTGCCTTAATGGTTTTTGATGGAAGAACTGGAGTTGAAAGTCAATCAGAAACTGTTTGGAGACAAGCAGATAAATACAAAGTTCCAAGAATTTGTGTTTTAAATAAACTTAATTTAATTGGCTCTGATTTTGATGGTTCTATTAAATCAATTAGAGAAAGATTGGGAGCTAACGCTTCTCCTGTAACTTATCCAATTGGTCAAGAACACGACCATCGTGGAGTTATTGATCTTATCAGAATGAAAGCCCTGTCTTATAAAGCAATCGAAGATCCAAAATTAACAGAAGAAGAAATTCCGGAAGAATTACTTGAAACTGCAAAGAAATATAGACAAGAATTAATTGATGCCATCTCAGAATTTGATGATGATACTTTAACAAAATATTTAGAAGGTCAAGAGCCAACTGAAATAGAAATTAAAAGAGCAATTAGAAAAGGAGTTATAGCAGGAAAGTTTTTCCCAGTTTTTGGTGGAGATAATAGATCTGCAGAATCACAGTTATTACTTGATGGAGTTGTAGAATATTTACCTTCCCCTGTTGATCTTAGTGCAATTACTGGAACTAATTCTAAAACTGGTGCAGAGGAAACAAGAGAAAGGAACAGCGAGGCGCCGTTCTCAGGTATTGCTTTTAAGGTTGTAACTGATCCCCATGTTGGAAGACTTCTCTACGTTAGGGTTTATTCAGGAGTCTTAAAAACAGGACAAACTGTCTATAACGCCAACAAACAAACATCAGAAAGAATTGGAAAATTAGTTTTACTACACGCTGATCAAAGAGAACTTATTGAAGAAGCCTATGCTGGAGAAATTGTTGCTGTTGTTGGTATGAAAGACACAACCACAGGACACACTCTTTGTGATCCAGCACACCCAATCCACCTAGAATCAATTATTTTCCCAGAACCAGTTATTTCTCTAGCCATTGAACCTGCCACAAAAGCTGATCAAGAGAAAATGGGTTTGGCTTTAAACAAACTTTCAGACGAAGATCCAACCTTTAAAATTAAAAGTAATCCTGAAACAGGACAAACAATTATTGCAGGAATGGGTGAATTACAACTTGAAGTTTTAGTTGATAGAATGAAAAGAGAATTTAATGTGGTCGCAACCACGGGTGCACCACAAGTTGCTTATAAAGAAACAATTAAGAGAAATGGTGATGGAGAGGGTAAATATATAAGACAAACTGGAGGCAGAGGTCAATACGGACATTGTTTGATTCGTGTTGAGCCAAAAGGTAGGGGTGAAGGCTTTGAGTTTAAAAGTGAAATTAAAGGTGGAAGTATTCCATCAGAATATATTCCGGCAATTGGAAAAGGTATTGTTGAAAAACTTGAGAATGGAATTATGGCAGGTTATCCAATGATTGACTTAAAAGCAATTGTTTATGATGGAAGTTATCATGATATAGACTCTTCAGAAATGTCATTTAAAATTGCAGGATCTTTAGCTGTTGAGGATGCAATTAGAAAAGCTGATATGTGTCTTTTAGAGCCTATTATGAAAGTTGAAGTCTTTACTCCAGCAGAATATATGGGAGATGTCATGGGAGACCTGTCTTCAAAGAGAGCGCAGATTTCTGGGACAGAAGAAAAAGGTGGAGAAACAGTAGTTTATGCAACAGCTCCTCTAGCTGAGCTTTCAGGTTATGCAACAAAACTTAGATCTTTAACACAAGGTAGGGCAAGAGCATTCGTAGAACCATCTCACTATGAAGAAGTCCCAAGCCATATTGCAGCCCAAATTGTAGAAAAAGCAGGCAAAGTCGAAATGGCAAGAGGATGACAATTACCTGTTGACACTTTTTAGTAGTCTCGGTTATAATACACACTATGGCAGCAGATGCAAAAGTAAAATTTGATAGAACAAAACCACATTTAAATATTGGTACTATTGGTCATGTTGATCACGGTAAGACCACTTTAACTGCTGCAATTACCACAGTTCTTGCAAAAAATTTTCCAGGTGGAGTAAATAAAGCTTACGCTTTTGACCAAATTGATTCAGCTCCAGAAGAAAAAGCAAGAGGCGTTACTATAAATATTTCTCACGTTGAATATGAAACAGACAAAAGACACTATGCTCACATAGATGCTCCAGGACACGCAGACTACATCAAAAACATGATTACTGGTGCTGCACAAATGGATGGAGCAATTTTAGTTGTTTCAGCCCCAGATGGTCCAATGCCTCAAACAAGAGAGCATGTAATTTTAGCAAGACAAGTTAATGTTCCATCTTTAATTGTTGCATTAAACAAATGTGATGCAATGGATGATCCAGAACTTTTAGAATTAGTTGAAGCAGACATTCGAGAATTATTGACTAAGTATCAATTCCCAGGAGATAAAACTCCAATTGTTAGAGTTTCAGCTTTAAAAGCATTAGAAGGTGATGCAGAAGCAGAAAAAGGAATATTAGAACTAATGAAAACTGCAGATTCTTATATTCCAGAACCAGTTAGAGATGTTGAAAAACCATTTTTAATGCCCGTTGAAGATGTATTTTCAATTTCAGGAAGAGGCACAGTTGTTACAGGTCGTGTCGAGCGTGGCGAGATAAAAGTTAACGAAGAAATTGAAATTGTAGGTATTAAAGCAACAATGAAATCAGTTGTAACTGGTCTTGAAATGTTTAGAAAATTATTAGATTCTGCAATGGCAGGTGATAATGTTGGAGTATTACTTCGAGGAGTTGATAAAAATCAAGTAGAAAGAGGACAAGTTTTAGCAAAATCAGGAACAGTTACTCCACACACGGAATTTGAAGCTGAAGTTTATATTTTAAGCAAAGATGAAGGTGGAAGACACACACCATTCTTTACAGGTTATAAACCACAATTCTTTATAAGAACAGCTGATGTCACAGGGGATGTTAAACTTGCAGAAGGTGTAGAAATGGTTATGCCTGGAGACAATGCAAAAATGACAGTAAAATTAATTGCACCAGTTGCAATGGAAGATGGGCTTCGATTTGCAATTCGTGAAGGTGGCCACACAGTAGGCGCCGGGGTCATCACAAAAGTATTAAAATAATTAGCACACTTATATGCAAAGACTTAGAGTTAAGCTAAAAGCTTACGATCATAGAGTAATTGACGAAGCAGCAACTAAAATAATAGATGTAGCTTTAGCGTCTGGCGCCAAAATATCCGGTCCCACACCACTTCCAACAGATAGAACTGTAATGTCAGTTAAAGAATCCCCTTTTACTGATAAAGATGCTCAGGAACATTATGAAGTTCTAATTCACAAAAGATTAATTGATATTATTGACCCAACCCCAAGAACAGTAGATTCTCTTGGAAACCTCGACCTCCCCGCAGGAGTATCCATTGAAATTAAGATGTAAGTTATTTTTTCTTGACTTCTTGTACTGTAATAATTATTTCTTTTCTTACCAATTTTGTAAGTAGAAACCTTAAAATTCCAACTCAACGTTGTTTGGATAAGGGAATGGAAAAACAATAGATGACATTTGATAATTTCTTGAACCATTTTATCATTAAAACTTTGTTTCACACAATCAATGCTTTTAAGTTATTATTTTGTTAGAATTACCTAACAGAATAAAACAAAAATGTGGAAAGAAATTGAAACAGAACTTTTAGTTGCAAGGGAAGCCAGTAATTTAATTCATCGAAGACCAAGTTTTGTTAAATTAGTTGTGGGTTTATATGCTTTATCCTTATTTGATTTAGAAAATGGTAGGGTAATGAGAGCTTCATATCTTCCTGTAAGATTTGTAGATGATTTACTTGATGGTGATACAAAATTTAAAAGTAATCTACTTCATTATGCTGAGGAATTAAAAGACAATATCATTAGAAATTCATTAACAAAAACTGGAGTTGAAAGACAGTTAAAATATGCAATTGATAATTTAGAATCTAGGGCAAAAAGTGGTGATAATCCAAGAGGGGATTTTGTAAAATCTATAAATTCAATTATTTTTGATTACCACAGAGCCAAAGAAAGGAGAGTCCTAACTTTAAGTGAGGTGGAAGATTATTACAAAACGGCATTTGATCCTGTAATTAACATTACATTAATGGCAACTGATTCTTCAATAAGAAGCAAAGATATCCCAGCATTATCATATGGTCAAGGTAGAGTTTATAGTATAAGAGATATAATTACAGACTGGCAAAGAGGAATTATAAATGTACCAAAAGAAGTTTTAGACGAATGCAAATTAAGTTCATCTTCATCATCTGTTGAAGTTGGAAATAACCCAATATTTAAAAGGTGGACAAATATTAGTTTACAAGAAACAAAGCCTGATTTAATTAATACTCAAAAATTTTTAAAAGAATTAAATGAAAAACAAACCTTTTTAGTTTGTAATAGTTTAATTTCCCCAATGATTAAGTTTATTGATAAATATTATTGATCCAACCCCAAGAACAGTAGATTCTCTTGGAAACCTCGACCTCCCCGCAGGAGTATCCATTGAAATTAAGATGTAAGTCTAATAAACTTGATTGTGGGTTCCGACATCCATAAATTCGATTTCGTCCCCTATCTTTTTATATGAAATTCTTAGATCTCCGCCGATCCAAAAAGCCCGATATTTTTTCAAGTCACCTTTTAATCGATGATCTTTAATAATTGGAGAGTTGGGGTCATTAATAAAGATTTCAGTTCGTTCTCTAAATCTCAACTTAATTTTTTTATATGGAGCTATTCTCTTTTTATAATGTTTCTCAAAGATTTTATGCCATTTTATGGTCATCTATCAAGTTTATCAAAAAAGTCATCCAAATTCTTAGCAGTATAAACGTTTCTATTTGCTTTAAAATCCTCTTCCATTTTTGCATATCTAGCCTCATTTTTTGCTGAAAGTGCAATTGTTGGAAATTGTTCACCAAAACTTATTACAAATTCTTTTTTGGAAAGTTTAGAAAGCATAACTCTTACAATTTCTTGTAAGGACGAAAAACCATACTCTTTTGCTACAGATGTAGCATTAGACTTAAGAGTTTTTGTAAGCGGAACTTGTAATGTTGTTGTATCCATATCGTCTTAATTATAACGTTTTGATATTCTTTGTCAACAAGATGATCTTCTCAGTTATGTCTCTATTAAAATTAAGATGTAGCTTTATATAATTCGTGGTGCGGACAATTTCTAGCGTGGCAACTTATTATAACTTCAGCGTGTTCGCGATGTTTCTCATCACTTATTGTCTTTCCCGTAACTTCTGTTTCAAGTATTACACGTTCTTTAAGAGGAGTTTCTGGACATATTTGAGTTTTACGAATTGGATGTTGCCCGATTTTTTCAGGTTCAGCTAAATCAACAAAAGTCCATGTTGCCGGTCGTTCATGTCCACACCCTTGAATAGTAATTGTTTTTGAAATTGTCATAAGTAGTGCAATTGTAAATCTAATTAAAGAATTGTCAAGAGTCTGATATTAAGGCTGGCGTGACGTAAATGTTTAGCTTGCGTATTGGGTATGTTATTTGATATAATTCAACATTAGAAATTATGGAGGTGTATTTAACAAAGTAGCCTCGGGAAATTACAAAAAGCAGAACAAGCGCTTTTGGGCGCTTTTTTTTATCATGAATATATTATTTGGTACAAAAGGAACAATGTCTCAAACCTTTATAGAAGGGTTTAGGATTCCTGTCACAAAAATAACCCTCGGGCCTTGTGTTGTTACACAAATTAAAAACGAAAAAAGAGATGGTTACTGGGCAATTCAATTAGGTACAGGAACTAAAAAAATAAAGAATACTTCAAAATTAAATCCAAGATACATCAAAGAAGTTAGATTAACCAGTGAACCAAAGTACAAGGTAGGAGATATTATAAATGCTGGTGACATTTTTCATAAAGGAGATGTTGTATCAGTTACAGCAGTTAGTAAAGGTAAAGGTTTTGCAGGAGGAGTAAAAAGATATGGTTTTAAAGGTGGACCAAAAACTCATGGTCAAAGTGATCGTCATAGAGCTCCTGGATCAATTGGACAAACAACAACTCCAGGGAGAGTATATAAAGGTAAAAAAATGGCAGGTAGAATGGGCGGAGAACAGGTTACAGTAAAAAATTTGCATGTTATAGAAGTTGATAATGAAAAAAATGAAATTGTTATTTCAGGTGCAATTCCAGGAAGAACTGGAATTTTCGTACAAGTGAGTAAAATTAAGGCTGGGACGCTTAAAGATTTAGAACATGAAGTAGTTGCAACTATTGTAGAAGGTGAACCAGAAGAAGTAAAAGAGGAGGTTAAGAGTGAAAGTTAAATTATATACAGTAAAAGGTGAAGTTAAAGGAGATATAAGTCTTCCAAAAGAATATAACCTTAAAACGTCTAATTCCTTACTTTTACAAGCTGTAAGAGTTTATGAAGACAGAACACATTTTGGTTTAGCAAGAGTTAAGACAAGGTCAGAAATTAATAAAACAAGAAAGAAATTATATAAACAAAAAGGTACGGGTGGGGCAAGGCATGGCGCAAAATCAGCACATATTTTTGTTGGTGGAGGAGTAGCTCATGGACCAAAAGGAGAAAAAAGGGATTTAATTCTTCCTCTAAAAATGAAAAGAAAAGCACTTTATCTTTCTTTAATTAAAAAGTTTAATTTAAAAACTGCAATATTAGTTGAAGGACTTAATAAAGTTTCAAAAACATCAGAAGCTAATAAAATGATAAAGACACTTAAAGATAATTTTAAAATAAAATCAAAAGTTGTTATAGTTTTTTCAAAAGAAAATTATAAATCTGCAAAATATTTTAAAAATATAAAAAATGTTTTAGTTAATGATTTTCCATCCTTAAATGCTTTTAGTGTTTTGACATCTAATATAATGTTTATGGATAGTTCTATATTTAAATCAAAATGAATTTAAAACCAATATTTACAGAAAAAAGTATGAATCAAGCCAAAAGTGGTAGGTATTCATTTTGGTTTTTACCAAAATTTAGTAAAAATCAAATAAAAGTTATTTTAGAAAAAACTCTTGATATTAAAATTGATTCTATCAAAACACAAAATTATAAAAAAATGATGGCAAAAACAATGAGGGGTACAGTAAAAACTATCCCCGCAAAAAAGAAAGTTTTAATAACTTTAAAATCAGGAAAAATTGAACTTTTTGCAGATGAAGTTAAAAGTAGTAAATCAAAATGACAAAACTTAAAACATTATTAAAAAAGAGTTCAGGAAGAAGTAAAGGAACAATTACTGTCAGGCATCAAGGTGGACGAGCAAAAAGATTTCTAAGAGTAATTGATTTTAAAAGAAGTAAGAAAGACGTCTGGGCAAAAGTAGAAGCAATTGAATATGATCCAAACAGAAATGCTGGACTAGCAAAATTGGTTTACCCTGACGGTACAAGATCGTATATAATAGCACCTCTTTCTTTAAAAGAAAGTATGAAGGTCATTGCATCAAACGATGCACCTTTAGAAATTGGTAACTGTTTGCCGTTAGAAAAAATTCCAGTAGGTACAGCAGTTCATAATATTGAGATAAGAAGTGGCAAAGGTGGTCAAATTGCAAGAGGAGCAGGAATAGTAGCATCTGTTTTTGGTAAAGATGAAACACACGTTTTAATCAAAATGCCTTCAGGTGAGATTAGAAAATTTGATCCTGCTTGCACTGCAGTAATAGGCCAAGTAGGCAATGTTGATGATAAAAATAAAAATTTAAGAAAAGCAGGAGCCAACAGATGGAGAGGTAAAAGACCAACAGTAAGAGGTGTTGCCATGCATCCTGGAGCCCATCCTCACGGGGGTGGAGAAGGTAGAAGTGGAATTGGTTTAAAGTATCCAAAGACACCTTGGGGTAAAAAAGCGGTTGGTAAAACTAGAAGCCCAAAGAAATATTCGGATAGTGTAATTGTACAAGGAAGAAAAAGAGGAAAGGCTGGTTTATTTAAATAATATGTCAAGAAGCTCTAAAAAGGGACCATATGTAGATGAAAGGCTTGTAAAGAAGTTAGAACTTGGGCTGGGTCAAAAAGAAAATCCAATAAAAACATGGTCAAGAGCATGCCAAATTCCACCAGAATTTGTTAATAAATATTTTACTGTTCATAACGGCAAGATATTTATTGATGTTTTTGTGAGTGAAGACATGGTTGGACATTCTTTAGGTGAATTTTCACCAACAAGAACATTTAAAGGACACGGAGAAGTTGTTAAGAGAACAATGGACAAAACATGATGGAATTTAAATCTGAACAAAAATATTTAATACTAAGCCCAAGAAAAATCAGGCCTGTTGTTGATGTTATTAAAAAAATGACACCTATAAAAGCTTTGGAAAAACTGCCATTTATTAAAAAAAGAGCATCTGAATTTATTTTAAAGGTAATTAAATCAGCACTTGCTAACGCAAGTCAAAAAGGAGTAAGTGCAGAGAATTTAATTTTTAAAGAAATTCAAATTGGTGAAGGACCAAGACTTAAAAGAGGTCAGCCAGTATCTCGTGGCAGATGGCATCCTATTAAAAAAAGAATGGCACACATCAAAGTTATATTAGAAAGTAAGAAAAATGGGACAAAAAGTTAATCCAATTGGTTTTAGAACAGGCAGAATGACTGGCTGGAAATCTAGATGGTTTTCTGACAGTGGTGTTTATAAAGATTTACTACTTGAGGATTTTGCAATAAGAAAAGAATTAATGAAAAAATTGGCAGTTGCAGGAATTATTGGAGTTGAAATTGAAAGACAACCAAAAAGCATTGTAATAATAGTTACAGTATCAAGACCTGGTGTAGTAATAGGCAGAGGAGGATCAGGGATTGAGGACTTAAAGAAATTTGTAATATCAATCCTAAAATCAAAACAGCAAAAAATTGATCTTAAGGTAAATGAAGTAAAAAATCCTGAACTTTCTGCTTATTTAGTTGCAGAAAGGGTAGCACAAGATTTGGAAAGAAGAATTCCGCACAGAAGATCTGTAACGAAATCAATAGAGAGAGTAATGGCCGCAGGAGCAGGAGGAATTAAGATTGTCTTAGGTGGTCGTATTAATGGAGCTGAAATTTCAAGAGTTGAAAAATTTCATCAAGGATCAGTTCCAACACAGACTTTAAGAGAAGATATTGATTATGCAGAGCGACCGGCTTTAACAAAAAGAGGCTATGTCGGTGTAAAAGTCTGGATACACAGAAAAGAACAAAACTAATGTTACAACCAAAGAAAGAAAAATTTACAAAGAACTTTAGAGGTAGAAGAAGAGGTACAGCACTTCGTGGTAGTTCTGTTTCCTTTGGAGATTTTGGGCTAAAATCATTAGAAGTATCATGGGTAACAGCAGCTCAGATTGAGGCTGCTAGAAAAGCAATTACCCATCACTTAAAAAGAGGTGGTAAGGTTTGGATTAGAATTTTTCCAGACAAACCAATTTCAGGTAGAGCTGCTGGAAAAAGAATGGGTGGGGGTAAAGGAGACGTTCAAAAACATGTAGCGGTTGTTAAACCGGGTAGAATAATGTTTGAAGTTGCGGGAGCACCAGATAAACTTGTAAAAGAAGCATTTATTAGAGCATCTGCTAAACTACCTGTTGCAACTAGAATGGTTATGAAATAATGAAAATTAAAGAACTTAAAAGTTTAAAAAGTGAAGAAATAAAGAAATTAGAAGATCTAGTCTCTAAAAAGAAACTTCTTCTTTTAAAAAATGCAGTTAAGATTGCAGGTGGCAAAGAAAAGAATTTAAAACACGCATG
>JAUYMM010000018.1 GCA_030699485.1 Candidatus Woesebacteria bacterium
CAAGAAAAAGGTTATATTCACTTGTTTGAAGTATCAAATATATATTTACCAAGAAAAAATGACTTGCCCATAGAACAACTAACTCTTGCTGGCATTATTAAAAATGGAAAATACCGAAAAAATAAAGGTATAGTAGAATCACTTCTTGAAAGTTTGGGTATTAATTACACCACAAAATTAGAGGATGGAAAAAATTATTTACCTAATCAAAGGCTTGAAGTATTTTCTGACAAAATTAAAATTGGTGAATATGGAAATTTAGAGTTGGGACATTATTACTACGAGTTTGATATACAAAATTTAATCAATTCCAAAAAAGTTTCAAGAAAATATAAAGAAATAGCAAAATATCCACCACAAATAGAGGATTTGACTTTAGTTATTCCGGAAAAAACATATATAGGAGAAGTAATTAGTGCAGTTAAATCAGTTAATCAGTTAATCGGTAAAGTGGAGTTAACTGATATCTATGAAAATAGTTACACTTTTAATATTGAATATCAATCTGAAAATCATACACTTACTGATAAAGAAGTAGAAGTAATTAGAACAAAAATTTTAACATCTTTAAAATCAAAATTTGGAATTGTTACTAAGGAGTAGCGTCCCAAGCTGAATTAACTCCAACGGTTAAAGGATGTGCCGACTCATTACCTTCTGAATCTTTTGCACTAGCTTTTAATATATGGACTCCATCTGTTAAATCTGCTTCATAAGTATATGGTGGTCCATCAAATGTCCTTCTTTTAACTCCGTCAATTTCAAGTATCACTGACACTATTTTACTTGTTGTTTCAGCTATCATCTTTATTTGAAATTTGTTTGGTAAATTACTAGTTCTGTCTGTTGGACTAACTATTTCCACATTAATTGGTTTGGTTTTTCCACAATCATCACTAGGCGAATTATATCTACTATCTCCTTGTCCATTTATCCAATTTAAGATAGCTTCCTGCCATCTATTTTTCCCATCTGTTGAAACTGGATCTTCTTCTTTAATTACATAAAACTCTTTATTACAAATCGCAAGCTTCACATGAATATTATCATTTTCTGGTTCATTTCCTTTGATAAAAATTTCAGTTCTTGAAGGGAATCCATCATGTGCTTTTTTTCCTGAAAAACTATCAACTTCAACTTTTATAATTCCATCCGGTTCTACAAAATTAACTGGATCAAGTCCTTTTAGAGACTCCATAATTATTCTTCTCCAAATAGGGGAGGACCCAGAAATACCTGAGGCAACATTTAACATTGCTGAATTGTCATTATTTCCAACCCAAACACCAACTGCTTTTTGTGACGTCCCACCTACAGTCCAATTATCCCTTTTGTCATTTGTTGTACCTGTTTTAACTGCAACTTGACGTCCTGGAATATTAAGCAATGAATTTGTACCAAAAGTATCAGCTCTTGCAGAATTATCTGACAATATATCTGCGATGATAAAGGCCTCTTGTGGATCTAGAACTTTTTTACCCTTTTTTGGTTTAATTTCTTCTAAAACTTTACCATCATTATCTTCAACTTTTAAAATTGCAATCGGTTCAACTTTTGTTCCACCGTTAAAAAATGCAGAATATGCACCAGTTAATTCAAGAAGCCTTACTTCACCACCACCCAAAGTTAACGATAATCCAACTCTTGATAATGTTTCTTTGGTTGGAGGAAGTGAATTTATACCCAAATCATATGCAGTTTCTAAAACATCTTTAATTCCAACCATGGCAATTACTTTGACAGCAGGAATATTTATAGAATTCCCTAATGCATATCGTAATTGAACTGGACCTTTATATTTTCCATCATAGTTTACTGGCTGGTAATCAGGTTGTCCTGTGCCACCTTGAAAAACCGTATCAACATCCATAACCATGGTGGAAGCTGTGTAACCTTTTTTAAAGGCTGTTACATAGGTAAAGGGTTTGAAACTTGACCCAGGTTGTCTTAAAGCTACCGTAACATTAACTTGTCCATCATAATCTGGATCATCAAAACGTTTACTTCCTACCATTGCTAAAATTTCCCCTGTTGTAGGATCTAGAACAACAGCACCACCGTTTGTAATCCTTTGACTTTCAACTTTAGCAATTTCTTCGGCCACGATATCTTGAGCTTTTTCTTGTAAATCCAAGTCAAGTGTGGTTGTAACTTTTAGTCCTCCTTGCTCAATTACTTTCTCACCATATCTATCTTCTAGAATCTTTTGCACATATTGGACAAAATGAGGAGCTTTAAAAGAGGATCCTTTTGCTTGAAATTTAACATTAGGTAATTCTGCAAGAGAAGCATTTTCTTGATCTTTTGTAATATATCCATCTTCTCTCATCCTTCTTAAAACGTTTGTAGTTCTATCTATATATGCATCAGGTGTCTTAGAATATGGAGAATATCTTGAAGGTAATTGTGGCATTCCAGCTAGTATTGCACTTTCAACTAAATTTATATCTTTTGCATTTTTGCCAAAGTAAGTTTCACTAGCAGTTTCAACACCCCAAGCAGTTCCACCATAGGGGGCTTCATTTAAGTACATCTGCAATATTTGATCCTTAGAATATTTTCTTTCAATTTGAACTGATAATATAAATTCTTTTACTTTTCTCATAACACTTCTTTCAGAAGAAAGTAATACATTTTTAACCAATTGTTGGGTTAATGTTGATCCTCCCTGCGCATAACCTCTTGTAAAAACCCTAGATAATCCACGAATGGTACCCAAAATATCAAATCCATTATGTGTGTAAAAATTTTTATCTTCAATTGCAACAGTTGCCTGTTTTAAGTACAACGGCATGTCTTCAATCTTAATCGGTGTTCTTCTTTCATTTTCAAAAATATCATATAGGGATTTTCCATTTCTATCTAAAATTTTAGTTGAAAATCCTTCCCTCCTAATTACTTTGTCAGGTGAGGGGAGCGTAAATGCCATTAAAGGAAGGGCAACAACAGCAATTAGAAAAACTACAATAATACCTAAAAATCCAAACTTAGCTAATTTTGCAATATTTCTTGATTTTTTTAAGTTTAAAATCCTACTTCTCCTATCTCTCCACATATAAATCATATTAACACATTGACCAAAATTTGACAAAAAGGTATTATTTTAATACTATATAGGTGTGCTTGTAGGGTAATTCCCGTAACTAGCTAAGAATTCTACGCTGGAAAAGCAGGCACACTAAAGAAGTCCCTCTTTCCGTTGTTACAAGTGCTTGCAATTTCATAATATTTTACAGATCTTTCTGTCTTTTGATGACCTTCTGTGACCTCTACTGTCATAGGATAGATGAATCCAGCCATATCTATTAAAAACTACATTTTGTTTGATAGTGTAATTCCTTATTACTTTTACTTTTTTGTATATTTTGTAAATTTCATCCTTTAATGTCGTCATAATTTAATATTACTACAAAATAGATAAAATTTGACAATTATCCAAAATTATAAAATTGCAAAAGCTCGGATTGGAGAACCATCCCCATCTTTGATTTTTAATGGAACTCCATAAAATGTAAATTCGTCAGGTAATTTTTCGGTGTTTGTAAGTCTTTCGAAGGAAATTATTCCTTGCTCCAGGAGATACTTCTCAATTTCCTCATCAAACTCAAACTTCGCAGACAACCCTACAAACTTTGGATTATTCTCAACAATAATTTTCGTCATCTCCCAATCGATATTTTGATTTGTAAATATAACGCCTATTCCTTTTTGAATATCATCCAGATTTCTATAAATTTTGCATTTACCAATAAAATCGGTAACTCTGTAAAAATCAAGGGTGTGGCCATTTTTTGTTCCATGAATTGGAACATTCACATGTGTTCCATCGTGTAGGTTAACTTGCATTCTTTTCATATTCCATCCATCTTTCTTGAAAGTTTGTTGTTGTCTGATAACAACCTCCGGATCTCCAGGATACACATCCATTCCATCAAAGAGTGGTTGAGATAAATCTATAATTTTCATAATTTATTTTAACATATCCTAGATAAAACAGTTTTATAGTAATATACTTAAATAAACATGAATTCTACAGTCGAGGAAATATTAACAAGAAGGGTTACTAACATAATTCCTAGCAAGGCAAGACTTGAGGAATTATTAAATAGTGGTAAAAA
>JAUYMM010000024.1 GCA_030699485.1 Candidatus Woesebacteria bacterium
CATGACAATAAACCACCCTTACTTTATTTAACCGCTGCTATTTCTGGAAACTTATTTATATTCAAAGTAATTTTGGCTTTTTGGAGCATAGCTACAGTCTACATCTTTTGGAAACTAGTTAAGCATCTCTTTCCAAAACAAATAAAACTTCAAAACATATCTACTGTTATCTTTGGAGTGTTAACCACAATTCCACTTTTTGAAGGTAATACAGTAAATGCTGAACTGTTCATGGTTGGTCCTATAATTTTAGCCTTTTGGATTTTATTATCCAAAAGAAATAACTTTATAAACCTATTAATCTCTGGCTGTCTGTTTTCAGTTGCAGCCCTATTTAAAATTCCAGCAGCTTTTGATATTTTAGGAATATTTGTTTTCTGGATGATTTACTTAAAGCGTATAACTATTGTTAAATTTATTAAAAAATCTTTTCTATTATTCTTGGGATTTATTATTCCGATTGGAATAACCTTTGTTTGGTACTACTTTGCGGGTGGTTTTAAAGAATATTTAGTTGCTGCATATTTACAAAACTTTGGCTATGTAAGTAGTTGGAGACCAAGTGCTGTGGAGCTTTCATTTGTAGAAAAAAATGGCCCATTACTAATTCGTTTCGGTATAATGCTTATCGGTTTTACAATTCTCTGGCTGGCCAAGAATCGACTATCAAAACAGTTTGTCGTTGTTTCAGCTTGGCTATTTGCAACTCTTTTTGCTGTTACATTATCAGAACGCCCTTACCCTCATTATTTTGTTCAATCTATCGCACCTATATCAATACTTTTAGGAATGCTATTTAGTTTAAAAACGGTAGAGCAAAGCCTGACTGTAATTCCATTAACAGTTGCGTTTTTTGTTCCCTTTTATTATAAATTTTGGTACTACCCAACAGCTTCCTACTACACAAGATTTATTGAATTTGTTACTAAACAAACAACAAAACAGGAGTATTTTAATAGTTTTTCTCCCAATGTCACATCAAATTATGAAATTGCTGATTTTCTTGCTAAATCATCTACAAAAAATGACAGAGTATTTGTTTGGAGTAATGATTCATCAGCAATTTACTCGTTATCCAGAAGGCTTCCACCTACAAAATATGTTGCTGATTATCATTTTAGAGACTTCTCAAGTCCTGACGAGGCCATAGATGTCCTTACTAAAACAATGCCAAAATTTATAGTTATCACATCAAACTCTTTTCCTTTTCCTGAACTTAATACTTTTGTAAACGAAAACTATTATATAATTTCCGAAATCGGCACAAGTCAAATATGGCTTTATATAAATCAAGGTGAATAAATTTCATTTGGAAAAATTACCGTTAAGACATCTTTTTATAATTTCTTTAATAATAAATGGTGTTTTAGTTTTGTCTGGACTTTTAGCGAAATTTATATTACCTCCAGAGATACCATTATATTATGGTCTTCCAAAAAATGAGGATCAACTTGCTAAATCAATTTATATTATTCTACCAGCCTTAATCTCAATCTTAATTACAATTACCAATACAGTATTGTCAATTATTTCAACTAGTATTTATCTTAAAAAAACTCTTGCTTTTGCTTCTATTTCAATAACAATTTTAAGCATTGTTGCAACTTATAAAATAATATTTTTGGTAGGTTCTTTTTAATAAAATGTTAAAAATAACAAATCTTTTATTTATCCCTTTATCTATAGCGTTTTTAATCTCATATTTTGTTACCCCAATTGTCATTAAATATGCAAAATTATTAAAAATAATGGATGATCCAAAAAAGAATAAGCATCCAAAAGTAATACACACTAAACCAATTCCAAGAGGCGGTGGAATACCTATTTTTCTCTCGATACTAGTAGCTTCACTTATTTTTATACCAATTGATAAACATTTGGTATCAATCTTATTAGGTGCATTTGTAATATTTGTAATGGGATTTTTAGATGATAGATACAATCTAAATCCATATTTAAGAATAGGCCTTGGTTTTCTAGCAGCTATTATTCCCATTGCATCAGGCATTGGTATAACCTTTTTAACTAACCCTTTAGGCGGTATATTTGACCTTTCCAATCCAATTATTTCTGACATTTTTGCTCTCGTTTGGATAGTCTTTATGATGAATATGTTAAATATGGGAGCAAAAGGAATTGATGGCCAGCTTTCAGGCGTTACAGTAATTTCAGCTTTAACAATTACTGCTCTTTCCTTTTATTATTCTACGGACATTACTCAATGGCCTGTGATACTAATTACAGGAATAACTGCTGGTGCATTTTTAGGTTTTCTTCCATGGCACAAATTCCCACAAAGAATTATGCCAGGGTATGGAGGTGCAACACTAGCGGGTTATATGCTTGCTATTGCTTCAATACTTTCAACTACTAAGGTTGGTACTTTAATCGTGGTTTTAGGTATTCCTTTAATAGATACTGGTTACACTATTGTCAGGAGAGTTTTGTCAGGTAAATCCCCCGTCTGGGGCGATAGAGGACATTTACACCATAAATTGCTAGACTCTGGTCTTTCAAAAAGACAAGTGTCTCAAATTTATTGGTCACTTACCGCAATACTTGGAATTTTAGCTCTCAATTTGAATAGTACTTATAAGTTATATACAATCATAGGAGTATCATTAGTTTTAGGAGGTTTAATATTGTGGTTGACTTACCGATCCAAATAATTCGTATAGCAAGACCCATTCATTGGGTTAAAAATCTTGCACTTTTTGGAGCATTATTTTTAACAGGTACTCTTTATGAAACAGGACTTTTTAAAGATGTGCTTTTAGCTTTTTTCTCTTTTTCCTTTGCTACTTCTGCAACTTACATCTTTAATGACATATTAGACGCAAAGTCTGACAGACTTCATCCTGTTAAAAAGAACAGGCCGATCGCTTCAGGTAAATTACCTTTTTCTGTTGCAGTATTTGAACTTTTAGGATTTATTTTCTTATCACTAGTTTTAGCAACATCCTTAAATCAAATATTTTCTACCATAATTTTAATATATTTAGGATTACAAGTTTTATATAGCTTGGGTCTTAAAAATTTACATGTTGTTGATATTTTAATTATTGCTACAGGTTTTATATTAAGAGTCTATGCTGGAGCTTTTGTGATTAATGCTCACCTTTCGGCTTGGTTTTTGCTTTGTGTGGTTTCCGCTTCACTGTTTTTAGCTGCAGGAAAGAGAAGGGCTGAAATAAACCTATTAGAAGCTGTTGATGGAGGAACAAGAAAAAGTCTTACAAAGTATTCTAAGGAGTTATTAGATAGTTATGTCACAATGTTTGGTAATGCTACTTGGATGAGCTGGAGTCTTTATACTTTTTTTGAATCTCCTAGGGCTTCGTTAGGTTTTTGGTTGGTTCTTGCAGAACTTTCAAGAGCCACAACAATCGATAAGCTAATGATGTTAACAATTCCAGTAGTTATCTTTGGAATCATGCGTTACGAAGCCTTAATTTTTGAAGGTAAGTCAGAAGCCCCTGAAAAACTTTTATTGACAGATAAAGCTCTTTTAACCGCCGTTATTCTCTGGGTATCAATTGTATACTGGATTATTTATTCAGGTGTGTCTGTTAGTGGAATATAAATTTTTGTTACAAATTCTGCTGAAATCCAACCTTCCACCTCACCAGTTTTTATTTTAAACCAGCTACCGTCTTCATTTTCTTCAATTACTTCATATTCTTCATCTGGTTTAACTTGTGCTACTTCAGGAAAATTTAGGCCTGCTCCCTCCCTAACTCTTAAAAAACCTACGTCTGTTTTGTTTATAACGATAGTTGGAAGAATTTTTATTTTCGTCTTAATCTCTTCAACTATTTTTGCTAATTTAACTGAAGCTGTTAACTTATAGCCTGCATATACCCTAATTGGGAGTGATTTTTCTAAATATTTATCAGCAGAAACCACCAAATTATGATCTCCAGCAGGAACTTTCACCCGAAGTGGTGTATAGCCATATATTTTGCTATCTATTAATACTTGTGCATTATCAGGAACTGACACAACAGTAACATATGATTCTTTACCTCCTAGTTTTTCAAAGGATACAACTACTCCACTTGAAGCCTCTTCTGTTTCTCTAAAAACTCTTTTGACTATTGTTCTAATTCCTGAAACTAAATTTATCTTTGTTTCATAATCATCCAAAACAATATTATTTATATTATCTGGTTTTATTCTTAGTGTTATTTCTTCAGGTTTTCTGTTTGCTTCATATGGGGTTTTACCAACTTCTTGACCATCTATATAAACAGTTGAAATTGGATCTGCTTCTATTAAAAC
>JAUYMM010000035.1 GCA_030699485.1 Candidatus Woesebacteria bacterium
TACTACTTTTAGAGGGATTATACATGTTAAAACAAGCTCTGGGCTATAGGGCCTTTAGGACTATTGGATATCCGAAGTTATTACCTATGAATATAACTTTTGGACTTACTATGAAATGTAATTCTTTATGTAAAACTTGCAATATAGGATTAAACTTTAGAAAAAATCCACAAGTTGCTGCCAATGAATTAACTTTGGATGAATATGAAAAAATTTTGAAAAATATAGGCCATGCTGGAAAATGGTTTGTTCTTAGTGGTGGAGAACCCTTTATGAAACAGGAAATTGATAAAATTGCTAAACTTGTAAATGATAATTGCAAACCGGATGTAATTGTTATACCAACTAATGGTTTGTTAAGGGATTTAATTTTGAAAAGAGTAGAAAATATTTTAGAGTGGTGCAAAGATACCCCAAGGGTTACAATTAATTTATCCATAGATGGAATTGGAGACAAACATGATTATGTAAGGGGTGTCAAAGGAAATTTTGAAAGATCAATGGAAACTTTTGCTGGATTAAAAGCATTAAAGGAAAAATACAAAAATTTAGAAGTTGGAGTTCATACCGTGGTTTCAAAATTAAACTGTAAAGATTTTCCAGAAATTTATGAATATGTTGAAGAAAAGTTAAAACCTGATTCTTATATAACTGAAATTGCAGAACAGAGAGTTGAATTAGATTCTATGGGGTTGCCAATAACTCCAGATTATGAAGAATATAAGAAAGCTATTGACCTTCTGATTAATGGAATGGAAAAGAAATCTTTAGATATTAAGCAAAGATTTAGACTTGAATATTACAGAATGGTTAAGGAATGGCTACAAAAGAGAACTCAGATATTCCCTTGTTATGCTGGTTGGGCTTCAGCCCAGATAAATGCACGTGGAGAGGTATGGAGCTGCTGCATTAGGGCTGAAAGCGTTGGAAATTTAAGAGAACATGATTATGACTTAAGTAAAGTCTGGTTTAATAATAAAAGAATGGATAAATTGAGAGAGAGCATCAAGAAAAAGGAATGTGACTGTCCTTTGGCAAGTGCAAATTACTCGAACATGTTATTTAATGCTGGAGCTGCTGCAAGAATTGGATTTGGAGTGGTAAAGAATATAAACAAATTAGTGTATAAGAATGAAGTAATAAAAATTTGAGGTGATAGTTTGGATTTGATCTTATTTGATATGGATCATACTTTGTTAGCTGCTGATAAAGCCCATATAGACTCTTTTCAAAAAGCATTCAAGGAATATGGATTAAAACCTGCTGGTGCAGAAAAAATTAAACCTATGTTTGGACTTATTTCTTATAAATTAATAAAAAAATTATATCCTCATTTAAGTTTAAAACAATGCAAAGAAGTTCAGAATTTAAAATATAAACATTTAGTTAAACATTCCCATAAATATATGAAACCAATAAAAGGAGTTAAACAAGTTCTTAAAAAATTAAAGAAGAACTATCACCTTGGAATTATAACTAACTGCAGAAAAGCTGAGATACCTTTATTATTAAAAAGTGCTGATATTAATCCTGGGATTTTTGAGGTTCTTATTGGTAATGATGAAGTAAAAAGACCTAAGCCTGCTCCCGATGAAGTGTTAAAAGCTGAAAGTATAATCCATCATAAAGCAAGTTATTTGGTGGGGGATAGTATTTACGACATGCTTGCTGGAAAAAGAGCAGGTGTTAAAACTATAGGGGTTTTGACAGGACATTTTTCAAGAGCAAAACTTAATAAGTATAAACCTTATAAAATACTTAAAAGTGTGGCAGAATTGCCTAAATATTTAGAAAAAGAAAGAGGGGAAAAATGAGTCACTATTTAGACTTTGTAGATCTTAATTACAAACCAACAAAGAATGATTTAATCTGTTTGTTTAGATTTGAACCTGCTTCTGGAGTTTCTGTTAAAGAATGTGCTGGCAGAATTGCGGCTGAATCTTCTAATGGAACTTGGAGTGCAACTCAATATGGAAGTAAACCTCATATCAGGAAAATAAGAGGAAGAACTTTTAAAATTAAAGGAAATTTAATGTGGATTGCTTATCCTTTAGAATTATTTGAATTGGGAAGTATGCCTCAACTACTTAGCTCAGTAGCTGGAAATATTTTTGGAATGAAAGCTGTAAAAAATTTAAGATTAGAAGATATTCAATTTCCAGAAAAATATGTTAAATCTTTTAGAGGCCCACAATTTGGAATTAATGGGATAAAAAGGATTATGAAGATTAAAGATCGGCCTTTAACTGCTACAGTCCCTAAACCTAAACTTGGTATGCCTACAAAAGAGTATGTTGATGCGGCTAAGAAAATTTGGAGTGGAGGAGTTGATTTTGTAAAAACTGATGAAAATATGACCTCGCAGAGATTTGTTAATTTCTACAAAAATACAGAAGAGGTACTTAAAGCAAGAGATAAAATTGAGTCTAAAACTGGAGAAAGAAAAGCATTTTTAGCTAACGTAACTGCTGAAACAAAAGAGATGTTAAAAAGAGCAAACTTTGTGAAGGAATGTGGTGGGGAATTTGTCATGGTTGATTTCTTAACTGCTGGTTTTGCTGGTTTTCAATCTTTAAGAAATGAATGTGATGATTTGGGATTGGCGCTATATTTACATAGAGCCTTTCATGCGTCTTTTACCAGAAATAGAAAACATGGTATGTCAATGTTAACTGTGGCTAAGTTGGCAAGATTGATTGGCGGAGATACCATACATATTGGGACCGTCATAGGAAAACTAGTTGGGCCAAAGGATGAAGTTTTAGCTATATCTGATAATATGCGACGAGATGTCTCTATGAGTCTTAAAGGCAAGCAGCCTTTTTTAAAACAGAAGTGGTACAATCTAAAACCTACATTGCCGGTTTCAAGTGGGGGGTTGCATCCTGGAATAATTCCGGATATAATAAATCTGTTAGGAAAAGATACGCTACTACAAATAGGGGGTGGAGTGATGGGAAATCCACTGGGTATAGAAGCAGGTGCCAAAGCCGTAAGACAGGCTATAGAAGCTAGTTTAAAGGGAATAGCACTAAAAGAGTATGCTAAAGATAAAAAAGAATTGAAAGCTGCTCTTGATCAATGGGGTTATACAAAACCAATTTGATTTTTTGTGGAGATTAATTTATTATAAATTCGAATATAATTATTGTTAAGTTTGTAAAGATAGAAATTTTTCTTTTTTCTTCTGTTGACATATCCTTTTTTAAATAGAGTTAATAATCTGCAAACGTGTCTTGAGGACAAATTTAAATGGTTTTGTAGGGTCTTTATTCTAAATTCTTTCCCTATGAATGGTGAAATATCTAAAAATTGTTTGGTAAATTTATTCTGAAGAATATGTATAGAAAACTTATCCATTTTATCTTTGCTTAATTTAAGTAAGTTCAAATCCAATATTTTGATAAAATTATCCCATTTTGAGATTATAACTGCTCCTGCTCGACCGAATTTTGTTTTCCACCCTCGCTTAATACCCTCTTTCTTAGATATAGTTGGCATATCCTTGCAAAATATTTTTATACCTACTTTTTTAAGACATTTTTTGTAATGGTTCCTCTCTTTTTTCTTAGACGCACTAATCCTTACCATGTATACACAGTTAGTTTTCTTTTTAATATTGATATTCCCCTCTGCTGCTAAAATACCTATTAAATAAGAGGTTGCGATTGCCTTGTTGTTTTCTGCTTTATTTTTAGAAACCTCTATTACTTTTTTTAATAGATTTGCCAAAATAATACTATTAGCATTTATATGTAAAGTACCGTATTGTACTTCGCTGTTAAATTCTTTCCTTAATCTAATTCTATCTAATGCTAGATGGAGATGTTCCTGCCAAAACTTTTTGCATATCTTAACAAATTCATCGGGTTGATTTTTTACTGAAATCTCTAAATAAAATTTTAAAGGCATTTTAAATTGTTTTAAGAAAAATAAGATTTCATCAATGGCTTTCTCGTTAGAATTAGCAAAAACAAAATGACTTCCCATATAGCCTTCGCCAACAATTAAACCAACTGCTTCTGGGGAGATTTTAATCTTCTTTGGAGTAGTTAAGAATGAAGGTCTTCCTTTGTTACTTTTTGGTTTCCTTATTATAAACAAAGATTGTTTATTTTCTTTTATTTCATAAATATATTTAGGGTCTTTCAAATCTTTTAATAAACTCCTTGTATCAAATTCAATTTGTATTGTCACAAACTAGCAATTGATTTTTATTTATATATCGTTTTCGTGTGCACTTGGCAAGGTGGCAACGGTTACAAAATATATATCAAAACCTATTTAAAACATAAAAGTGTAGTATAATAGCATGCAAGAACGCAATTTATTCATCTCAGCAATTTTTATATTATTATTTTCAGCTATTTTTTATTATTCTGGTGGTAATCTTACTGGTTATACTGTTACTAAAACCGACTCTTTTGTGGGTATATCGCCTTCTGAAACTGCTATTGGGGAGGTTATTACTATTACTATTGACCCTGGAAAATTTGGGATTAATCAATACGGAACCTTTTTAAATGGTGTTTCACAGAGTGGTAGTATTAAACTCTGCCAAAAAACTAGATGTTTCGAGTCTGGAAAGGTAGAGTTCAAAATTCCTGAGAACTGGGGTGAGGGGCTTCATAGCTTGAAGTACTATGATTATAGTACAAAAAGTTTTGGAGAAGTTCACTTCAACATATGGAGGAAATAAAATGAAGAAACTAATCGCATTAGCATTAATCTTGGTAAGTGCCTTCCTAATAGTAGGTTGTACTAAAGGACCTGGTTCACTTGAGCCAGAATATCTTAGTGAGATTAATGTAGAACTTGGCGAATGGTATGTAAAACCTGTTGATGTATATGCAAAAGCAGGACAAATCACATTCACAATCATGAATAATGGTGTCAAAAGACACGAGTTCCTTATAAGCGGATTTAATCCTGATCAAACTGTTAGGGTTAACGCAGGCGCTTCTGCAACTAAAGTAGTTACATTAGAACCTGGTGAATACGAAATATTCAATCCTATTGCTGGAGCTAAAGAAGCTGGAATGGTTGCAACACTATATGTTGCATAATTCCTTTTTTTCTTTTTTAACTTTTATAAGAATTAATTTTTAATCTGATGCATTTCTAGAATAGTTGATTTGTTGAATACCATATGTCCGCAGTAAGCATCGTCAACAACTTTATTTCCTTCTGCTAATTCGATTATTTTTCCATTAAATATTGGTGCAGTGTAGACAAAGGAATCCCAATACCCCCCGTCGCCAGAAATATGGAATCCATACTTTTTTCCGTCATCAAATAATTGTTGTATGTTGTCTTTTGTAATTACTTTTCCTAGCCACGGCATTAAACCATCAGAAGCAACTTGTGTAATCATAAATTCGTATCCTTTGTTAGTCATCTCTTTCATTAATTCATTTTGGTCTAATCCATCATGAGCTGCAAACACTTCAATTCCCAATGGCCTCATTGCTTCCTGCAATGACCTAATCTGAGTCTCTTGCAATCCAGTTCCACCTAAAACTACAGCATCAACAGGATTTTTTTCAATTATTTTCTTAATGATGTCTGCTTCCAATTTAGGATCAGCAACATTGCAAGTTGTTAGAATATGTTTTAGATTTAAAATTTCTGCAATCTTTGGAGTATGTTCTACAGTAGCAAAGTGAAATAAAAAACAATCTTTTCTAGTTGGTTTAACTGATAGTAAATATTGGATATCCCAACCTTTCTCCATACAATGAGCGATAGCATAAGTAGAATCTTTTCCACCGCTTGACATAACTGCTACTTTCATAGTTGAATAAAACTTAAAGTGGTTTATAAAACTTTCTCTATACGCGACTTTGCACAATATAAATGCTTAAAAATACTTAGATATTAATAGTAAATATGAAGTTTGAAAAAGAAGTTCTTAAACTGAAAGAGACTCTGGATAAGATAGAAACGAGAAAAATAGACATACAAAATATGAGATATACAAGTAGAAGTTATCTTGATTACAAACAATCAGAAGCTGGAGTTTCTCAAAGAGCAATAATCAATGCGATTGAAGGTATGAGAAAACATCAATTTGAACTTAACCCCTTAGTTGAACATAATTCTTTAAATGAAGCAATAATAGCAAAGATAAATGATCTTGTGAATAAAGTTTTTTTATTACATGAAAAAAAAGATATTTCTGGATTAAAACTTGCTACTGAAAATTTAATTTCTTTAGTTGCTAAACTGGATAAACCTAGAGAAGAAAGAAAAACCATGCATAGATTAAATTTTACAAAGGTTCCTGAGGCAATTAAGGATGAAATAATTGCAGATTACAAAGAACTTGAAAACTGTTTCAAATTTGGAGCCTATAGGTCTGCAATAATTTTGTGTGGAAGAATTTTAGAAGCTGCACTTCATAGAAAATATTATGATGCAACTACTTTTGATATTCTAGAAAAAAGCCCTGGAATAGGTCTTGGAAACTTAATTGCGAAACTTTCTGAAAGAGGTGTACATCTAGATCCTGGACTTACTCAACAGATACATCTTATAAATAATGTCAGAATTTTTTCTGTTCATAAGAAACAAAGAACTTTTTATCCAACTAAAGTTCAAGCTGAAGCTATCATTCTTTATACTCTAGACACTATTGAAAGAATGTTTTAACAAAAACCTTTATAAAGATAATAACTAATATTAATCTATGCGAAACCATATAGATGTTAAAAAACATTCTAAGTATTTTTTTACTGGTAGTTTCATAGTTATACTTGCAATTTCCCTGTATATTTTATATCCATTTAGAACATCTTTGCTTGCAAGTGTATTATTAGCTTATATTTTCTATCCGGTTTATAGGAAATTAAAAACTGTAGTAAAAAACAGAACCATAGCTGCATTTTCTATATCTTTTTTCATTATTTTGATAACTGCAATACCTATACTATTTGCGGCTAATGCTATAGTGAATGAATCTGTCCAGTTTTTCTATCAAATTAGGGAAATTGATTTAAGTGAATTCTCACAAATGATTTCAAAATATTTTGGACAGAACATTGACTTAAATTTTTATTTCAAAGATATCTTAAATAATTTATCTATCTCAATAATGCAAGGTGCTTCTAACTTCATTATAGCCTTACCTGGAAGAGTTTTAGATGCATTTGTAATGTTGTTTGCAACTTTTTATTTATTTTTAGATGGAAAATATCTGATACACAGAATTAATGATTCTATTCCCCTAAAAGATGATTACAAAGAAAAATTATTCAAAAAGTTCTCAGATGTTATTTTTGCAACTGTTTATGGAGTTATTGTAACTGCAGTTATACAAGGTAGTATAGGTGCATTAGGACTTTGGATATTTGGAATTGAATCCCCTATCGTATGGGGCCTTGTAATGATAATTGCTGCTATGATCCCATTTGTAGGACCTGCATTTATCTGGTTCCCTGCTGCTCTTGCAAAAATATTTGCTGGTGAATCTTTTAATGGATTTGGACTATTATTATATGGGCTTTTGATTGTAAGCACAATAGATAATGTTGTAAGACCTAAAATAATTGGTTCAAGAGGAAAAATGCATCCTGTGCTTGTATTACTAGGGGTATTGGGTGGATTGAAAGTATTTGGGTTAGTTGGAGTAGTCTTTGGTCCTTTGATATTAGCAATCACAATGGTGTTCTTAGAATTCTATCTGAGCGAGAAACATGATATTAAGAGGCAAAAGGATTGATCTGACTACAGGAGATATTCTTGTAGCTGTTATGAATGAAAAAGATGCGAATAAATTAGATTTAAAAGTTTCTGATAGGATTAGAATAACTGCAGGTAATAAAAATATAATTGCTGTTGTTGATATTTCTAAAACAGGTGTCAAACCTGGTGAAATTGGTTTGTTCAATGATGCCTATAAAAAATTATGTGAAAAAAACAAATGCTATCTTTTAGATGTAACCCTGGAACAAAAACCTGCTTCTATTTATGCAATAAAGAAAAAATTATTTGGGAAAACTTTGAACAAGAATGAAATTTATACTCTTGTAAAAGAAGTTGTTCATGATGAATTAAATGCTGTAGAACTTTCTTATTTTATTTCTGCATGTTGCTCTTATGGATTAAATGCTGAAGAAACAATTAACTTAACTAAAGCTATGATTGAATTTGGTAAAAAATTAGATTTTGGTAATGGTAAAATCGTTGACAAACATTCTACTGGTGGAGTGCCTAATAATAGAACAACTATGATTGTGGTGCCTATTGTTGCTGCTGCTGGATTAGTAATGCCAAAAACAAGTTCAAGAGCAATAACAAGCCCAGCTGGAACGGCTGATACTATGGAAGTTTTAGCTCCAGTAGTTCATCCTGTAAATAAAATAAAAAGTATAATCAAAAAAACAAATGCCTGCATAATATGGGGCGGTGCAATGGATCTTGCTTCTGCTGATGACAAGATGATAAAAGTAAGATATCCATTAAGTTTAGATCCTGAAGGTTTAATCTTAAGCAGCATAATGGCTAAGAAAGCTGCAGTTGGCTCTAAATATGTATTAATAGATATTCCTTTGGGTATTAATACTAAAGTGGATACTAAGAAAAAAGCAATTCACCTGAAAAGACAGTTTATTAATATAGGCAAAAAATTAGGGATGAAAATCAAAGTTATAATCTCTGATGGAAGCCAGCCTATAGGCAGAGGTATTGGACCAGTTTTAGAAGCAAGAGATGTTCTTTGGATTCTTAAAGGAGATAAAAGAGGTCCTGAAGATTTGAAAAAAAAATCCTTGAAAATTGCTGGGATGATTTTGAAAATGGCTGGAAGAGGTAATGAGAAAAAAGCTAAAAAAATATTGGAATCTGGAGAAGCTTATAAAAAAATGAAACAAATAATAAAATACCAGGGTGGAGATCCAAATGTAGATCCTAATTCTTTAAATGTTGGGCACCATACTTATACTGTCAGAGCTGTAAAAAAAGGTAAAATAATCAACATTAATAATAGGTCTATCTCAAAAATTGCAAGAATTGCTGGAGCTCCTGTTGATCAAGGTGCAGGAATTTATTTGAATGTTGTTAAAGGGGATAAAGTTGATATTGGAGATAATTTATTTACAGTTTACTCAGCAAATAAAGAAAAACTTAATCAAACTTTAGAAATTTTTAGTAATTTTCCTGTTATCACTGTACAATAGTTTTGTTACTACATAATGGTTAGAGAATATAAAAAAGTCGAAACCTTTATATACATCGATAAATTCAATTTTAGAATATCACACGGTATTATCTAAAGGGGATAATCATACTTGAAAATAACTAACCAACGATGGAGAGGTGGAAGTCAATGAATAAGAAAGTCTTACTAAATTCTATTTTAATGATATTAATGCTTCTAGGAGCTTATTACGTTTTTGCTGGTATAAATAACGTAACTTTGGATTCGCCAGCAACTGGAGCAAACACAACCAATACTTCAGTAACATTCCAGTGTACAGCAACACCTAATGGAACTGAAACAGTAACTAACATTTCAATAGGTTTTAATTTCTCAGATGGTAATGGCGCATATGGTCAATCACATATAGTAATCAATAGAACAAATACTACGGTTGTAGCAAACACAACAATATTTGCATATACAGCATTCCCAGAAGGAAGATTCTTATGGAACTGTATAGCTGGAAACTCATCTGCGTTCGGTATAAGATTAAATAACACATTTAGTGCAGCGTATGCAGCAGGTAGCAATGGTACAGCTCCAAGTGCGGCTGAAATTGCAGATGCTGGGGTTGTAGCAAATTACTCTAATGCAAACAGCACAATTATTGTTGATGGTGGAGCACCAGACAATGTAACATTAATCTTCCCTAACGCACTGAATGTAAATGTAACTTTCAGAAACTTAACAAACACTGATTTCACTAACGGATCAGTCACTGTAAGATGGAGTGTACATGATGATTACATGACAAGGTCAGTATGTAATGTAACTGTAAATGGAGTTGTAAGATCAACTAATGTTGCAGGTTACTCTGGTGGAAATACAACAGATATTCAAGACCATAACTTTACTACTTCAGTAACTGGATTTAATTCCTTACTAACAAACACTTGGTCAGTAGCATGTACAGATCATGTTGGAAACTCAAATAGCAGTAATACGTCTGGTACAATTAACATTGTAGATAGCACAGCACCTTATGAAATATCTACATTAACATTCAAAGGAACTAAAAATGGTGCTCCTAATATTATAGGTACTGAGTTTGATTATGGTAAACCTGTTACAATAAGCAATTGTAATGGTACAGAAAATGTTGATTACTTCAACTCAAATGCTACAATAGATATTAGATTACCTGATGTAAGTTCATTCAAAATAATAAAGAATGATACTTCAGGCATAGGTGAAGTAGAATTCACTGACACAAGCGACTTAGGTAGCTATTTAGTACGTTGTATCTACAGAGACGGTTCAGGAAACTTCAACAGTACTAATAAGACCTTTACTGTTAAAGCAGCTTCATTACAAAGAAGTTCTGCTGTTGCAATACCTGGATTTAAAGTTAGTAAAGGTACTACAATTGTAGGATCTGATACACAAAATGATGCAGGAGCTTTGGGTAAACAAGAATCAAGTTTCTTGTTCAGACAAGGTGGAGCTGTAATCTTCAATGTTAAAGGTGAAAAACACACCTTCCAGGTTATAGAAATCAGTGGAAAGACAGTTACACTTAAAGCAAGTTCAGTAAGTCCATTTGAAGTAACCCTAAATGAAGGGGATACTAAAAATTTAGATGTTACTGGAGATGGAGAAGCTGACGTAGCTGTAACACTTAACCAAGTAAATGTAAAAGGTCAAGCAGATGTTACATTTGTATTGGTTGAAGGTATAGAAGCTGATGCTGGTCCTGAAGGCACACAACCTACTGCAACACAGCCAACTGCACTAGCTGCTGGAAACGGTTTATGGATCGTAATAGCAATTATTGTAATAGTACTAATCGTAGGTTACTTCCTAATTAAAAGGAAGTAATTCTTTCATTTCTTTTTTTATTATAATTTTTAGTAAACTATTTATAGCTCTATAATTCTTGCACCATTATGGAAGAAGTTAAACCAACTGAAAATAAAAGCGAGAGATCTGCTACTGGAATAATTATATTTTTCTTAGTGGTTTTAGTATTATTTACTGGATTTATCTTCTTTAGAGAAAGTTCTAAAATAAATGAAATAGTTTTTGACTACGGTAAATTTAAAGTCCAAAAAGTTAATTCAAATGGTATTGAAGCTTATAGAACTGAGATATTTATCAATGAAAATCAAGAACCTAATTATATAACCTTAAGGCATAATCCAAGGAATTTAGAGAATATTAGTGTGGAAATTAGCGATCTAAAAAGTAAGTTATTGAAAGATGAATTATTTATTTCTATGGAACCTAATGCAACTGGGAAAAGTGTTATAGCTGGAACTGAAATATCTAAAATAATTGGAAATCCATTTTTATTTAATATACCCAGCCATGGCGCACTATTAAGAGATATAGGCAATAATGCTCCAGTTATGACTTGTTCTGATGCAAATTCCAATAAAAGTGTAGCTGTAATAGAATTCCGTGCTGGAGAAGAGAATAAAATATATAGCGATGGAGAATGTGTTATAGCTGAGGCTATAACTGAAGATGATTTGATAAGGGTTGCTGATAGAATTTCTTACACTGCTTTGGGCATTATGAGTTAACTTTAAAAGGCTTTGAATTAGACTTCTTTGCATGCCGAGATCGCATAACTTGGTAGTGCACAGGCCTTGAGAGCCTGGCCCTTTACTGGGCTTGAGGGTTCAAATCCCTCTCTCGGCGGTTAAATTTTTATACTAGAAAATTAAGTAAACATTCATGAAAA
>JAUYMM010000036.1 GCA_030699485.1 Candidatus Woesebacteria bacterium
TCCTGTATTGGTATACGTATAAGCCCTGTTTACACTTTTTTCATAATTTATTTTTTTAATTATCTCTGATGATAATATTTCTTTTTCATCGCTATTAATATTCAAAATTATTTTTTCAGGTGTTGTAATATTAGAAATTAATTTAATAGCAGAAGTTTTATCTTTATCTCCCACATAGGTATTAGCAACATAAATATTTGGATAGATTTTGCCCAAAAAAGGAACATTAATTATTATTATAAATAACAATATTACTGCAATTGCTATTAAAACTCGTTTCAACATTATTTATTATATGATATCATTTATATATGGAAACAAACCAGACAGTGATTCAAAACCCTGTCCAACCACAAGTACCATTTAAAATGATAGGAATTGTAGCAGGTATAATAATTTTATTGCTTATATCGTTTTTTGCTTATAGATTTATTTCTAATAGATCTGAATCAGGGGTAGTGGGAGAAATTGTTTGGTGGGGTTTATGGGAAGATGAAAATATCACTCTCTCTGTAATTTCAGAATATGAAGCAAGTAATCCTAAAGTAAAAATAAAATATGTCAGACAATCAAAAGAGGATTATAGAGAAAGATTAACAAGCGCCTTGGCCAAAGGGACTGGACCTGATATTTTTAGATTTCATAATACATGGATTCCAATGTTTAAATCTGAACTGGATAAAGTTCCTGCAAATATATTTACAGTTTCGGATTTTTCAACCACATTCTATCCTGTAGCAGTATCTGATTTAACAGTTGGTGCAAATTTGGTTGGAATACCCCTTGAGTATGATGGTTTGTCTTTATATATAAATGAGGAGATTTTTGAAAAAACTGGTAAAGAAATGCCAACAACTTGGAATGAATTAAGGCAAATTGCAAGAGAACTAACAATAACTGATGAAACAGGGGCAATTACTCAAGCTGGTGTAGCTCTTGGTAGAACTGAAAATGTTGATCATTGGCCAGAAATTTTAGGTCTTATGATGCTTCAAAACGGAGTTGATTTAACAAAACCCACAGGAAAACTGGCCGAGGACGCCTTAGATTTTTATACAATTTTTTCAATTAGCGATGGGGTCTGGGATGCAACACTTCCTTCTTCAACCGTTGCTTTTGCTGGAGGAAAATTGGCAATGTATTTTGGACCCAGCTGGCGTGCTTTTGAAATAAGACTTCAAAATCCAAATTTAAGATTTAAAACAATTCCAGTACCACAACTACCTAAAACCTCAGCAAATGAAACAGATGTGACGTACGCAACGTACTGGACAGAGGGTGTTTGGGCAAGATCCAAAAATAAAGAAGAAGCGTGGAATTTTTTGAAGTATATATCAAACAAAGAAGTTTTAGAAAAACTATATAATCAAGCGTCAAAGACAAGAATGTTTGGTGAGCCATATCCAAGGCAAGAAATGGAAATTTTATTAAAAGACCATCCAATAATAGGCACAACTGTTGTGGGAGCAAAAACTGCACAAACTTGGTTTTTACAAAGTAAAACTTGGGATGGGCCAACAGGAATTAATTCCCAAATTAATAAATACTTTGAAGATGCAATTAATCTAGTTAACACTGGAAAAGAGGCGAAAATTGCGTTAGAGCCTGTTGCATCAGGAGTAATTCAGGTATTATCTCAGTATGGAATTAAAATCCAATAACTTTTCTTCTCTTAGATATCATGATCTTTTTGATTATAAATTAACCAAAGAAGAACTTGTTAAGTGGCAGTATAAAAATTATAAAGAAACTACAAATGGAGTTAAAAACAAAAATAGACTTCAAAGAGAAAAATATTCTCAAGCAAAGCTTCTTTTGGCAACAAAAGCAGCAGAAATTATTTCAAAAATTCCCACAGTGAAATTTATTGGAATTACTGGGGCACTAGCCATGAATAACGCAAACAAAGATAGTGATGTTGATTTGATGATAATTACAAAAAGTGGTCTCTTGTGGACAACACGTTTATTTGTTTATTTGCTTATTTGCTTATTTGGAATTCAGACACGCAAACCGCGAGTGAAAAACGAGCGAGATGCGCTTTGTTTAAACATGTGGATGGATGAAGCTGACTTAATTTGGGATAAAAAAGATAGAAATATTTATACAGCCCATGAAATTGCACAAATTGTACCACTTGTGAATAAAAGCAATGCTTATGAGAAATTTTTACGATGCAATCGATGGATTTTAAATTATTGGCCACGAGCTGTGAAGATATTAAGATATAAAGATATAAAGTTAAAAGTGAAAACGCAGAAAAACTTTATTACTTTTTTTGAAATACTTGCCTTTAATCTTCAATATCAATATATGAAATCTAAAATTACCAGAGAAATTGTTACTCCCACTCGTGCAATCTTCCACCCCAACGACTGGGGAAAAATTGTATTAGACAAACTCTCCTCTTGACAGACGAACATCTCATGCGTAAAATAGCACTCATACTAATTAAATGCCAAATCTAAAACCAACAGCAGGATATCTACTAATTGAACCTCTAGAAAAAGAGGTAAAGACTGCATCAGGTATTTATCTTCCAGAAACTGCAGGAGAAAAACCACAAAAAGGAAAAGTAATTGCAGTTGGAACTAAAACATTTGTTGATTGTCATGAAGTAGAGTCTCCAGCAAAAAAAGGTGAAATAGTTCTATATAAAAAATGGGGTGGAAATGAAATTAAAATTGAAAATAAAGAATATATAATTGTTAAGTTTGAGGATATTTTGGCAATAGAATTATGAGCAAGCAACTAAAGTTCGGTAAAGATGCAAGAAAGGCCTTATTAATAGGTATTGATTTGGTGGCTAAAGCAGTTGTAACTACTCTTGGTCCAAAAGGAAGAAATATCGCACTTGATAAAAAGTGGGGAGCCCCAAATATTGTTCATGACGGAGTATCAGTTGCAAAAGAAATTGACCTACCTGATCCATTTGAAAATATGGGTGCTCAGCTTGTTAAAGAAGCTGCAAGTAAAACTAATGACAATGCAGGAGATGGAACTACAACCTCAACACTTTTAGCTCAAGTCATGACTCAAAATGGAATGAAAAAAATTGACAATGGTGCAAATCCAATGATACTTAAAAAGGGGATTGAAAAAGCAGTTGAAGCTGTTGTTATTGAGCTTAAAAAACAAGCAAAACCTGTTAAAGGAGATGAAATTGCTCAGGTTGCAACAATTTCAGCAGGGGACATTGAAATTGGAAACAAAATTGCCGAAGCCTTGGATAAAGTGGGTCATGATGGAGTTGTAACTGTTGAAGAAGGTAAAGGATTTACAATTGATATTGAATATAAAGAAGGAATGGAATTTGATAGAGGTTATGCTTCTCCCTATTTTGTTTCAGACCCTGCTAAGATGGAATCAGAGCTTGAAAATCCATACATTCTCTTGACAGACAAGAAAATAAGTTCAATTCAAGAACTTTTACCGTTCTTAGAAAAATTTGTCAAAGTTTCTAAAAATCTTGTAATTATTGCAGATGAAATTGAAGGTGAAGCTCTAACTACTTTAGTTGTAAACAAACTTCGTGGCACGTTCAACGTGTTAGCAATTAAAGCTCCTGGATTTGGTGATAGGAGAAAAGAAACATTAGAAGATATTGCAGTTTTAACTGGTGGAACAGTAATGAGTGAAGATACAGGCAGAACTTTTGAGTCAATTGAAGTAACTGATTTAGGACAAGCTGACAAGGTTTGGTCAGATAAAGACAACTCAAGAATTATTGGGGGAAAAGGTGACAAAAAGAAAATAGAAGAAAGAGTTTTGTTTTTGAAAAATCAGATTAAAACAATTGATTCAGATTTTGATAAAGAAAAACTAGAGGAAAGATTGGCAAAATTATCAGGGGGAGTTGCTGTAATTAATGTTGGTGCTGCAACTGAAATTGAACTTAATGAGAAAAAGGAAAGAGTAAAAGACGCAGTTGGGGCAACAAAAGCAGCTGTTGAAGAGGGAATAGTTCCAGGAGGAGAAACAGCCTTTCTTCGTGCAAGACAAGTAATTAAGAAACTAAAATTAATAGGAGATGAAAAATTAGGAGCTGAGATTGTATATGAAGCATTAGAAGAACCTATAAAATGGCTTGCAAAAAATGCTGGTGATGATGAAAAAGTAGTATTAAAGAAAGTAGAGAGTTCAAAAGATTCTAATTTTGGTTACAATGCGTTAACAGGAGAATTTGGATCAATGATAAAGATGGGAATAGTCGATCCTGTAAAAGTAACACGTAGCGCACTTCAAAATGCCTCAAGCGTTGCCATGATGGTACTCACAACAGAAGGCCTAATAACAGAAATTCCTCGCCCTGAACCAGTTCAGGCTATGCCACAGGGTGGTATGGGCGGAATGGACTATTAAACTTCAAAATTTGTAAATTTCTTAAGATTAGGTTGTGATATACTTTAATTATGACAAGAAAAAATATTACAATCAAAAGAGTTGATGCCTCAGAGCTAAGACCAAAGAAATTAAAACCCTTTAGTGTTAAAAAGTTTATTGAGGCTGCAACTAGCTTAGAAGAGGCAATTCGAAAGGAACAAAAAATTTATGGAGCAACTTCCAGAATATTTGCATAATTCTACGGTTTTGTTAGATACAAACTTTTTTTCCATGCCTATGCAAACAAGGAGGTTTATGCGAATTTTATAAAACAATTAAAAGATAGAGGAATAGCTTTAGTTTCTCCCAATCTTGTTAAGTATGAGTTTGTTAGATCTAAAACAATTGACGTTGTACGTCAAAAAGAATCATACTTTCATCAAATTATTGATAGTATTTTGCCATATGATTTATCAATAGATGAACTGATAATACCGACGATTGAGGAATATAAACAAAAGATGGAGGGCTTACCTTTAACTGATCTAATTATTGCAACCTATTTGAAAAAGTATCGAGGATTATATTTGTTAACAAACGATCATTCAGATTTTCCAACATCTGTTTTTGATCGTAAATATATTTTTAACTTAGAAGAATTTGGGGATAAAATCTATGGACTATATATTTACAAGCCTAAAACAAAGGTTTTTGATGAACAAATCTCTGTATATGACGATATTCCATTTTAGTACAGGCTGGTTGCTTCTGATTTCTCATACTACCAAACCTATTTAAAAGCACTCAGGGAGCGTGCTTCACCTGTAAAATTATTATAACATTGGTGGAATTGGTGACCTTTTTGTTTAAAATTGACTCTTGTGTTTTGGCTAAGAAAAAATATAATCAATCAAATGTGTCAAATTGAATGTTTATCTAGTGGAAAAAACGGAGAATGCACAGCGACTGTGGCTGGTTCACAATCATTGGAATATGCTGCTAAGTATTACTGTCGTTCAAGTGTTGAAGAAAAAATGAAGATGGGAATTAACCCAAATTGTATGGGCTCTAAATTAAAAGTAAAAGAAGAAACACACCAATCTAATGAAAATGTGGCAAGAAGCAGAGAAGGAACTTCAAAAAGACAAACATATTGAGCCATTAATTAAAAAATGGGGACATTGCTCAATTAGATCAATTAAAAAACAAAAATATTTTGAGGATTTGGTTAATGCAATTTGTTCACAACAATTGTCAGGCAAAGCTGCAGAAACGATATTTAGTAGAGTTAAAAAACTTTTGATTAAAATTACTCCAAAAAATATCCTTTCAAAATCCGACCAAGAATTAAGAGATTGTGGACTATCATGGCAAAAAGTAAGTTATATAAAAGACCTTGCGGTTCAAACTCTAAATTCTAAACTCGAAATCCTAAAACTAAATAAGCTTTCTGATGAGGAGATAATTAATGAACTAACAAAAGTTAAAGGAATAGGTAGATGGACTGCTGAAATGTTTTTAATGTTTAGCCTAGCCCGTCCTGATATTTTACCTAAAGATGATTTGGGAATAAACAAAACAGTTGCTTCATGGTATCTCTGGCGCTCAATTTAAAACAGACAGAGGATTGATTGGGATACCATGATCTCTAACCTCTAAATGTAAATGGTCACCAAAGGAATAACCTGAAGAACCCATCTCACCCAAAACTGCATTTGTATCAACTTCATCACCCTCTTTTATATATATTTTTGATAAATGAGCATAGAGAGATTTTAGATTATTACCATGATCAATAATTACATGTTTTCCATATCCAACATTTGAAAATTCGACAGTTTCAACCATACCCTTTTTTATCGGTTTAACAGTATCTCCAGTTATACCATCGATGTCTAATCCGGGATGGAAAAGTTTATACCCTTGAGTAATTATCATATTATCATTATCAACTGGGTTTTGAATGGCTATATTGGTATGAATTGGAGCTTCTGCACCATCAATACTAATTATTTCACCAACATTAGTATTACCAAGTGTATTAGTAGGTATGAAAGATGAAACTATTAACATAAAGGCAATATTTGTACCTAGTAATTTTTTAACAGCTTTATGTTCAAAAACATATCTAAAAAATTTACGAGTTAATCCACCCACACGATACTTGAGATTTAATCTCTTTTTAGTAGGGATTATAGGTTCATCCAAAGTTGATCTACGCCTTTTGATCAATTTATATTGAACAGCAAGACGGTACTTTGGCAGATGTAGGACAAAATTGTACATAACAAAAATCCCGCAATTACTTGCGAGATCTCGCTATTCTATCATATGAAAGACTCAAAAGTCAAATATTATCGGATACGACAAGCTTCGCTTATGGGTTTATTTTTATTTGAGTTTGAATACTGTTTTGCTCCAAAAGATATCTTTGGTATTTGTCATATTTTCTTCGTAGATATATGGACTTATCCATATCTTCGTAAATGTATTTTAATAATTTAAGACTATCATTTTTCCTAAGTCTTAATCTAAATGCTTTCGATTGAAATCTAACATTTCCAGCTTTAATAGATATCTTGTTTTCGAGAAGATGTGATAACGAAACCAAAAAGTCTTTACTGCCGCAAGTAAAAATTGTTGATAAAATTGGAGTTCTACTGCCTTGTTTGTATGAAATGTTTACACATCCGTCTCCATCAAAATAGCCTCTAACAAAGTGACCTAAATATATATCGGGAACTGTGGGGAATTTTAAAGTTAGCGACTTCCTCGGTGTTAATCCGAGATTTACTAAATCGTTAAACAATGCTTGGCTTCCAACCCTTAATTTATATGACTCTCTACTTAGATACCTCTTGTTTCCTGGAAACTTTTCCCAGTGTTCCTTCTCTACGTAAATATTGTGATTTGAAGACATTGATTTTCTAATGTCTAAAAGTAATTCTTTATCATTGATTCCTATTGCAAGGTAACATGTTCTTGAAGATGTCCTGACATCCTCAATCGCCCCATCTGCATATATAAACCCAGCCACATATGCCATTTTAGGAGACCAAGACCTAAAGAAATTTTTGTTTATGTGTTTTCTATTGTGTCCACCTCTTGGATCAGTGTACATAATTAATTATGTACCGAACGGGACACGAAAGTCAAGTTAAATTCGGGAGATCCGGATGGGATTTGCACCCATGTAAACGGTTTTGCAGACCGCCCGATGACTGCTCTCGCACCGGATCAGTAGCCATATTGTAACATAAAATCTGATACACTAAGAAACATATGAAAATGAAAATTACTAAGATGATTTTAATAATAACCGGGATTATTGCACTGGGTCTATTACTTTTATATTTGCTTGGTTTTTTTGATCTTCAAGAAGCTGGAGTTTTAATAGAAGCAGATCCAATTTCAACTGTTTATATAGATGGTCAAGAAGTTGGTAAAACCCCATATGAAGCAAACAGAAAACCTGAAGAAATAACACTAAGAATAAAACCAGATAATATAAATAATATTGTTTTGGAT
>JAUYMM010000039.1 GCA_030699485.1 Candidatus Woesebacteria bacterium
ATAAAATTATATTTTTTTAAGTGAAGATATAATTGAATCGATTTCTTCTAAAACTTTATTATCTTGAGCATCTGGAACACTAATTGAAATATGACCATAATTTGTTGGTTGTATGTAGCTTCCATCTTGTCCTTTTTGACAGACCGTAAATCCAAGATCATTTGTATTCCAACTTCTACGTAAAGTTCTGTTATCCTCGGAAGTTAAATCTTTAAAAAATTCAAATCTGGAACTTGGTCCTTCGAAATCAGCATCTCCTGGATAAAGACAAAGTGCCCCTCCTGTAGCTGCTTGGAAAATATTAATTTGATATTCACCTTTAGTTAATATCAACCTTTCGTCAGTAACAGTTTGACTTTCTTTTTTTGCAATCCATTCTTCAGGTGCGGTTATAGAATATTGGTCAAAAGAAAGACCTGCTGACTTAGAAACACCACCAACAACAGTAACTAGGGGATAGGTACTAGGCACTGGCGATGGTGAAGCGAATTCAGTACTTACTGCTTCTGGTTTAGCTTCGTTACTTGCCTTTTTACCAAAATAATATCCTCCATAAATCATGGCTGTCAAAATAATTACAACTAACATTACTTTGCCAAAGATTGAAAAGAATTTGTCCATTTATAGTCGCATTTAATCACTTAGGGGTTGACTTGTCAATATTTTTCACAGTATAGTGTGTATTAAATATGGCAGTTAATAAAGTAACCGATTCCAATTTTGACCAAGAAGTTTTAAAGAACTCACTTCCTGTAATGGTTGATTTTTATGCAGATTGGTGTGGACCATGCAAAATGGCAGAACCAGTCTTAGAAGAACTTTCAGAAAGTTATAAAGATAAGATTTTAGTAGTTAAAATAAATGTTGATGAAAATCCACAAACAGCGGGGAAGTATGGAGTAATGTCTATTCCCACAACAATTCTTTTTAAAGCTGAAAATGAAATAGAACGTCAAGTAGGTTTTGGAGGAAAACAAAAATTTGAAGAGTTAATACGGAAGGTGGTGACTTAAAATATGCAAGATGATACACAACCAACAGTACCAGTAGATCCAATGGCAACACCAGCACCAGTTATGCCAACAGATCAACCAGTTGAAACACCAGTTGTTACAGAAACACCTGATGTACCAGCAGAAGTACCAGCTGTAGATCCAACGGCAACACCAGCACCAGTTATGCCAACAGATCAACCAGTTGAAACACCACCAACACCAACTTTATAAAATGCAAGATAAGCAAAGCTTGGCCAGTGACACTGGTACTATTTGGGACACGGCCATAATTGGCTCTGGTCCTGCAGGATTAACTGCAGGTATCTATACCACTCGAGGAACCTTAAAAACTGTGATAGTTGGAGGTTCTTCTTGGGGTGGACAATTAATGCTAACCAGTGAAGTTGATAATTTTCCAGGATTTCCAGAAGGAATAATGGGACCTACTTTAATGGAAAATATGAAGGCTCAAGCTATTCGTTTTGGTGCTAAGTTCATTCAAGAAAACGTAACCGCAGTTGATTTTTCAAAGCGTCCCTTTGTTCTCACCGTTCACGGTTCACCGATCACTGCTCACTCTGTGATTATCGCTACTGGAGCTGAGACAAAGTGGCTTGGAGTTCCTGGTGAAAAAGAATTAATTGGAAGGGGAATTTCTTCATGTGCCCCTTGTGATGCCCCATTTTTTAAAGAAAAATATGTTTTAGTTGTAGGGGGTGGAGATTCTGCAATGGAAGAGGCTTTAGTTTTAACTAAATATGCAACGAAAGTAACTATAATTCATAGAAAAGGAGAATTTAGAGCAAGTAAGGTAATGCAGGAAAAAGTTTTTGAGAATCCCAAAATAAGAATTTTGTGGGATAGTGAAGTAATAGAAATTAAAGGCAAAATTAAGATTGAAGAAATAATAATTAAGAATTTAAAAACAGATGAAACAAAAACAATAAAAGCAGATGGTTTGTTTGTTGCAATTGGACATAATCCATCAAGTTCCATTTTTAAGGGTTTGATTGACCTTGATGAAAAAGGATATGTTGTTCCAAAAATAGGATCAAAAACAAACGTAGAGGGAGTTTTTGTTTCAGGTGATATTCATGATCATGTTTACAAACAAGCAGTAACTGCAGCAGGATATGGTTGTATGGCAGCAATGGATGCCATTAACTATATTAGTAATTTTCAATAATTTTATATGTAATTATTGCTAAAGATCCCCAGACATTTAATGAATTATTAATTCCATACACTGGAAGTTCAACAATAATATCAGCAAGATCTAAGACTTCTTTTGATATCCCAGTAGTCTCATGACCCACCACTAATGCAACAGGAAGATGCAAGTGATTAGTTAATAGTGAATAGTTAATAGATTTAGGACTCTGCTCAATGGCTATAATTTGGACACCCTCTGATTTTAACTGATTTATAATCTGAATTACTGAATTACTTTTTTTCCAAGGCACCCATTCTTCTGTTCCAACTGCAGCTTTATGGATTCTACTTGATGGGGGATATTCGGAATTTTCTCCACAGATATATATCTTTTCAACTGCTGTAGCGTCACCAAGACGAAATATAGAGCCGATATTGTATGTATCTAAAACATTATCCAATACAAAATAAATTGGATTTCTTTTGATATGCTTCATATCATCTGCCTTTGGCGGTGTTTTTCTTAACTGTTTTGAATTTTTCCTTAAAAATTTCATATTTTTCCTTTGCATATGGCTATAATAACATTTTCGTGCTAAAATAGCTCATAATGGCAACTAGTGTATGCACAAGATGTGGTAAACCAAGAATTATAGTAAAGTCTTACGAAGAAAAAGTAGAAACTTCAACTGTAACTTACACAATAACAGAATGTTCTGATCCAGCATGTCAAAAAATGGTTAATAAAACACTTTTAACAGAAAAGAAAAAAAGACAGTTTATTAAAGATGAACAAGTAAAAAGGGAAGAAGCAAGAAAAAAAGTAATTGAGGAAAAGAAACTTCACAAAAACGACGAGGACTAAATTTTATTTTACATTTTGCTGAGCATATCGGTCTCGAACCTTACGATCCCATAACCGCTTGAGAGTAGTGTATCACCCTGAGGCTAAATGAGACAAATGAGACATTATAAAAGGATTTGTCTCAAGTTCCACCTATTGGATGTATTCAGAACCACTTTCAGATAGATCATCCAACAATATTTCAGTGCCGATATCTAAATAATGAATCTCTCTATCTTCTAGGAGTTTTTTGAACTCGCCCTCTATTGGATAATCGGAAACAATCGACGTAACCTCAATCTTTCCCGACTCAAGAAGCTTTTGGGCTTCTTCAATTGTAGATACATCCATCCAATTATCCGCCCAATCCCAGAAAGTATATTCACCTGTCGAAAATGGAGAGATTGATAGCTGTACAGGTTTACTTAAATCTGGGGCATACTCTGGTGAAGTTTCCCAAAAACTATTATGTTCTTTAGACATCAGTTTATTTTACCATATCAAAAAACTGGCTCAACGATTATTTTTTAAAAAGACGTTTAAAACCATTCACAGGCTGCACCAAACAATTTAAAAAACTAAATGGAAAATCATCGTTACAACAAACTTTAAAAGACAATTACAACGTTGAAGATATTCTGAGGCTAATCAAGTGACCGTTTATGAACGGTATCAATATCAAGTGCTGACCTTATGGCACTACATTGCAACTAATTTATAGTTGTTTAACTCCTATTTTTTTGTAGTTTTCTTTGAACTCTTCAAAGTAATATCCCAGACTAGGGACTTGAGTAGACAATCTAACTAATTTATTTTTAACCATTATCAATGGGTCGACACTTCTTGGTTTGTTAGAACCGAAAAATTCTGCATCTCTTTGTGGTGCGTACACAAACTCCTTCCCCTTTTTAAGTCTGTCCAACAGGTTGTTTATTTTTATGTTTTTAGACTTTTTTAATTTTTTCATTAATAATTCATCATTTGTGAAAAAATCATCATGAGTTATTAACTTGATGTCTACTGCAATTTTTAAGGCTTCAGAAATTAAGAAAAATGAACCATGTGAAGTTGGATCGAGCCATATCAGTCTCGAAAAAGATGTAAATAATATTGCAAACATTGAAGCTGGTCTTATATCTCTAAAATATAATTTCTTTTGTTTTAAATGAATATTCGTAATAAATTCATTAATTATTGTCTTTGATAAGAAATTGAGAGTAAATCCATCTCTCATAAAATAATCCCATCTGTCGAATGAAATGTCTGGAAGATTGTTCTCCAATAGTTCAAATTTATCTTTATCCAATACTTTTTTTATGTCTACTCCGTGTCTATTGAGGATGTTTGGAATTTCGGATTCTGAAATTAATTTTTCTGTAAATTTTTCATGAAACTCGTGTTTTTCATCTTCCATTACAAAGTCTATGACGTGAGAGAAGGCTGTATGGGGAACATCATGCAACAAACAAGCTATTTGTTCTTCAATGGGTCTTTTATAAAGCGAGGATAAGTACCAAACACCGATACTATGTTCAAACCTGTTCACATTTCTGATGGGTTGTATAAAGTGGGGTGCTCCATCTTGGCTTATTTTTTTTAGTCTCTGAAGAGGTTTAGACAATATTAATTCCTCAATTACCTTGTCTTTTATTTTGATGTTGCCATATATTTTGTCTTGAATAATCATGCTTAGGTATTATAACAAATATAATTTGATTTTCGTTTGCTGCGGGACTAGGATTCGAACCTAGAATATCCAACTCCAAAGGTTGGCGTCCTGCCGTTAGACGATCCCGCAATATCAACTTCTCGTATACTCAGACAGTATTATATCTGATATGGCCAATAATTTGCTAGTAAAATGAGGAAACCCTTTTATTCTAATTTCAAATTGGCCAACGTAGTCTAAATTTTCCCTACGTTTTGTAACAATGTTGTGTTTCCATCTCAATTTAATTGAGTCTTGTTTGATAGAAATTTTTTTTGACCAAAAATTTAATATTCGCTGTAGATCATTTTTTCGTGATTCGTGAATAAATAATTGATATGAGATGTTTTGATTTGTATCAATATGAAAATATTTTTTAAGAAAATTAATGAATATTTTTATAATTCTAAAGTCAGAATTTGAAAATCCATTGCTACTACCTTTTGAACCTTCAGCTTCATAAAGCATGACACCTGCAACAAACAAAGGATCGTTAAAATTAGATTTATTTTTTTGTATAAAATTTTGAATAGCTTCATCTTTTCTTTTCGCCCTAGTGATTCTTGATGCTTCCGTTGCAATAATATTGTTTGCTAGATACCTTTTTCTGCTGATGTCTGAATGTTCCTTTGTTAATGTCAACCCAGCAAATGTTAACCAATTGTTAATTGTTGATTTTGCTACTCCTGTTTCTTTTTGAATTTCAGTGTAACTTAAACCTTTTTTCCTAAGCTTAATAACTTTTTGAAAAAGCTCTTTTCCTTTACGTCTAACTGAACCGCGAGTAACCATATATTTAGTATGATGTACTAGTTCGATAATTGCAATAGATACTTTCTATTGAGATAAAGGAAAAAAAAAGATAAAATACTTAAGCCCACAATAAAATGGGCCCATAGCTCAGCGGTAGAGCGGTTCCCTTTTAAGGAAAAGGTCACAGGTTCGATCCCTGTTGGGCTCACACATATAAATTAGATTGAGGGGCCCCATCGTCTATCGGCTAGGACGACGCCCTTTCACGGCGTAAGGCAGAGTTCGACTCTCTGTGGGGTCACACATTGAGACAATTTTTCAGAATATGTGGCAGGGTGGGGACTGCCACATATGAAATTGACCGTATTGTAGCCCAAATTGTATGAAAATTGCAGGTGTTGGTCGGAGAAAAGGAAAACAAATCAAAATGCAAAAATTTTTAATGTTCTGTTTTGAGCCTGTTATGTTTTACAATTCAAATGGCCACTCTGGTGTAATCAACTCGGATCTCTCCAAATCGTCCAAAGTGGCCATTAAAAAAGAGACCCTCAAAGTTGATTACAATTCAAGTTTAATATGTGAAGAAAGTTTTTCAACTAGAAATTAATATATCAACTCGATCTCTTTCCCATACTATACCAAAGTGGTATAATGAAATTCAAATGCTAAATAGAAGTCGCAGTAAAGAGTTTGATTCGTTCAGAAAATCAACACCTGAAGAGAGCTTTGTGTTCCACAGGCGTGATGATTTAGAGCCTATAAATATGGCTATTTCTGCCATGAGTCCAGACAGTGACGATGAATTAAGAGAAAGATCGTTTCAAGTTCTAAAAAAGAATGTAGAGGATCTTATCCCAAAGTCTTTTTTGGATTTCTTTTCAAAAGTCTCAAAAGCAAATTCGGTTGGTGACCTTGACCCAAAAGATTTACAGGAGATGGAAGGACTATTAGAAAGTGGAATTGGTAGAGATAAAGGAATACCTCTTGATATAGTTAGGTCTTCCGTTAGAAAGTGGGAGCATGGGGAAAAATCAAGGACCTTTGATGCAATGGAAGATAAAAAAATGCAATCTGTTATCCCACTTTTACCAAAAGAGTGGTATGAAATCTTCCAGCAATACTCTGAGGGTAAGATGAGCGATGATGATAAAGCCGATCTTGTTCAAAAATTATATGAGACAAAGCTAATCACACCACCTTTCGAACTTGGCAGTTCACTTGAAGAATCCTTAAATAATTTTGTGAATGCTATAGACAAAGAAAACAGACTAATCAATTGGCCATTTGTAACGAAATCGTTTGAATATTTAAAACAAATAGTTCAAAGTCATGACATTCCATCTGACAAACCTCAAGAAATAACTAAAAAATTACTTTTGACTCAAATACAAATTATTGAAATTGCAGGCATGGCATATGCTTCTAGCGAACCGGGGTTTGTAATACAACACGATATTGGAGTTTCATCCTCGCTAAATTGGCAAGCAACAATTAATTCAATTCTTCAAAACATCCAGTCTCCCCACAATACAGAAAGCTCAATGAATCTTGAGGGGGTCTACAGAAATCCAGCTTCTCCATCAGGAGGTGAAACAAAAGCATTTTTGGAAGTATCAACGACAAAAGATGACAAAATCTTAGTATATTATGGGAAATTCTCACCAATCAATCATGCTCGTTTAAAAACAAAACTTGAAAAACAGGGAATGCAAACTGAAAGAAATGCAGATAGGTTGGATAAATTAAAAATCATTTTGTAGCAAATCAATAAATCTTTTGTTTTCCCTTGTAGCTTTGGGGTTTTTTGTGCTGAGTAGGATCCCTGTTAAGGGAACTTTCTGGAGCAATTGTGGTTGTGCCTGTAGCTTCTAACCAAGTGATGTGCGTAGCACCTGTTCATCCTGTAGCACTTGGTTTGTTGCCCGACGGGCAAATTGCGACTGAAATTGTAGTCGGGTTACCGTTGCGGTTACCGCAACCGCAAACCGTCAACCGTTAGACCGCAATAAGGCCGTGAATACGGCCAGTTGACGGTATTTGTTTTGGTGTCTACGGTAACCCGTCAGGCTTCCGTTATCTTGTGCTATAATTGTGTTTGTCTAGTTGCTTTGTGTTTCTAGTTTGGCGAAGCCAAACAACAAAAAATCGCGCTGAGTTAAAATGTGTTAAAAAGCGAGGCCAAAGGCCGAGCTAAGCGAACCGCGAAGCGGTGAGCGAGGTGTTCCGAGTTCTTTGAAAATCGGTACGAATTTGTTCGTAACAGTTCACAAAAAATATAAACTGTTGCAATTTAGTTTTAATTAGTATTAAATTAAATTATGTCTACTACTGAACCTCCACTTATCGTTGTTACGAATCCTGTTACTTATTTTCGTCTTTGGTGGCAGAAAGTAATGGGTAAAGAAGGAGTTGATTTTAGTTTTAAAATCCACCCAATTACCGCTTTTTTAATTGCTTTTGGCTTGGGAGCTGGTTTGTTTGGGGCAGGAAGATATTCAGTAAATATTCCATTTCTTAAATACCAAACCATTCCAACCATTGAGCCATCACCAACCATTGAATCAGTATGGAAAGAAACTGCTTTTTCTGGCAAACTTCAGTATAGTGTTACTAATCAAAAATATTTTTTAATTACAACTTCATCAGAAGCCATTACTTTAGAAGT
>JAUYMM010000040.1 GCA_030699485.1 Candidatus Woesebacteria bacterium
ATTATAAAGATCTTGATTTGTTCCTCTTTTGGTTTCTTCAAAATCTACAACACAAACATAGTCAATTTTACTTGGAAGATTATAACTCACTTCTTCAGAACTTTGAAATCCTTTCCATGCTTTATCAATATCTTCTTGAAAATTACTTATGAACATTCCTATTTTTGCATCTTCACCTTTAGTCATAATTACCTTACTGTCTTTCAACATGACCAAACAGTGATCTTTAGTAATAGTGATTTTACGCCCGCTTTTTGTTTCAATTTTGTAGAGTGATTTTGGAGACACCTTTCTTGCTGCAATTGTTACATCTGACCAACCACTTTTTAGATTTTTATCAAAAGCAAACACTTTAATTTTTGGATTGTAAACACCTTCAATGCCAGCCTCTATTTGTTTTAATTCTCCTTTTTTAATAATATTTTCTACGACATCGCCAATTTTTCCAAGTTTTGTATTACCTTTTTTATTTTGATACAACACGTTGGTATCAAACGCCGTGGACTTACCCGCGCCCGAAGTAGCAAATATCACGAAGTTTCCATTTTCTAAAGAGAACCTGTCAAAAATGATAAACGATTCATTTTGTGAATTTATTCCATACAAAACACCAGTGTCTGAAGAAAGTTCTGCTGATGTAAACGGAAATGTTGTAGCGACTGAGGTAGTATCCATGTTTCTTGTAATTGAAAGACTATCTCTCCCGTATGGAGCAGTTGATAAAAATCCTTCTTTTTGATCAAGTGAAGCGTTTTTGGCAACTATTAAAAGAGAACCAAGTGTTGATTGTATTTGTCTGGTTATATTATTTAATTCGTCTAAAGAATTTGCTGGAATTGTTATATAAAATGAGAATTCATAATATCTTTCAATTCCTTTGACAAGTTGTTCTTGCAGTGCTCTCGCGTCTTCAAGCTTGGCTGTTGTTACAGGGTCAACTATTTTACCTCTTTGCATATCTGTTGAAAGTTCTGCCTCCATTTCTGCAATTTTTCGTCTAAGGTCATCTAGAACCGTCTTTCCCCCGACAGGGTAAACATAAAAACTTATATCAAGAGATGAATTAAAATTAACAACTGGCTCCAGCCACCCAGGTGCAACAAATCTTGGGTAACCTGCCACAAAGATTGTTCTAAAATAAACCTCATTTACTTTAACAAAATCAAAATCAACCTCAACATGATTAGAAGCAATTGCGTCATGTAATAACATTTCCCCATTGGCTATTGCCAAATTTGGATTAATTATTTTTGGTTTCATATATCTTTCTTAACTGCTGGCGGTTCAGGATTATTAACTTCATAATAAAGATTAATTAATTGCTGAGTACTTAGTTGTTTTAATTTTAAACCAAGACGACCCGCTTGTCTTACCAAATGATCCCTTTTTGGGAAAAGGGTAACTTTTGCTTTTTTAACAACATAATCTTTAGGGAAAGGAAGAGGACCTCTTTTAAGTACAGATTGTGCAGATTTGGTAACACCCAACTCAAGTTGGTTAAAAGGTATAACTATGAAAAATCTTTTTCCTAGAACAGTTTTTTTCTTAATTGATTCAGTGATAAAACGTCTATAATCATCAGTAATTGCTGCTAGTTTTGGATTGGTTATTTTTTTAGATGCTTCGTCAAAAAATTTAATATAACCTGAAATATCTTTTCTTTGGGTCTTGACCATAATTTGGATTGAAAAAGACAAAGAATTAATAAGTGCAGCATATGCAGCAACAACTGCCCCCTGTTCTTTTTCAGAAAGAAGACCAAAGTTTAGAGATGATGTTTCAAGAACAATCGCCGCTCCCCCATCTTTGTACAAAACAACATCGTCAACAATGTCTGCAATTGGAAGGGCTTTTTGGGTTGTAGAAACCAAAGGTATATCAGGAGTTCCAAAGTAAGGGATCTTTGATACAAATTCTTTTATTTTTGTTTTGTAATCTATCATGATATTCTAACAAGCTACGCTTATATTTTAGTTCCTTTAATTGCCATTGGTGGAACCATTTCCCCTTTTGCTTCAAATGAAACTGGTTCAAATATAAATCCATCTTTTTCAATTGATACCTCATACTTGCCATTAGAAAGCGGTGTAACAATTATAAAGTGTCCTGCTTTATTACTTTTTAATGCTCTCACTGGTCTACCCGATGAATCTTTAATTTCAAGTATAACTCCTTCAATAATTTTTCTGTCCTGATCCATTACTTGGCCAACAATAGTGTTAATTGCAATTGGAGGTGATGGTGGAGCTGCATCTATTGAAAATTCTACAGATTTAGATGTGATTTCTTTATCTTCAGCTGTTTGCATTTCAATCTTAGTAATTGGTGATTGTTGTTGGGATACTGGAGTAGATTCCTCTACAACTATACGAGGTGCTGATTTAGTAATGACTGTTGGAATCTGTTGAGGTGTGGTTAACATCGGCGACGAATTGTGAGTTAGGGGTTCTGATTCAACTGGGGTAGTGGTTGTTTTAGAAAATGTTACCTGTGGTACAGTTTGCTGTTGTGTTGGTGTGGACGTCTGAGCTTGTTGATTGTTTGCTTGAGGTTGGTTATTAAGTGTAAATAACCCTCCAATTTTTTGTAAAAATGATTTTTCTGCTTCTTCTAATTTGGCAGTGTTTTTTTCAATAGTTGTGTCAGTTTGTACAAATTTTACTTCTGGCGCTGGTGCGTTTTCTGTATAGAAAACTGGTGGTTTATCTGTTTTTTTCCAAGAATATAAAGTTGGTGAATAAATACTTCTAAAAAATGCAACAATCCACATTTCAAGAGGTCTTTCTTGAAAAGGTAAAAATGCCATTGCTGTGCCAAGTCCTGCAAAAAATAAAATAAGTGGCCATTTAATTAGAGGATGAAGTGGGGTGGAATAGAAAATTAAAGAAATAATTACACCACCAGCAACTTGAAAAAATTGTTTTAATGTCATATCTCCTACCAATTTAAATTGATATGAGCTTATTTGTTGTGGTATTGGATGTTGTTCCATATGGCAGTCCTTATATATAGGTTACTTCGTGAAACATTACTTGCAACTATTGGATCCTTTTCACAACAAAATTAAAAGATAATACTTGACTAATTTGCGCTGTAGATGTAATATAGTCATATATGAAATATATATCAAGGCTATCTGAAAAAAATATTATTAAAGCAAGCAAGACTTTTAAGATTGTTTTTCTTGGTGGGCCGAGGCAAGTAGGCAAAACCACTCTTTTAAAAAAACTTTCAGAGAAAGAAAATAGAACATACGTAACGCTTGATAACTTAAATCAACGAGAACTTGCTAAAAAAGAACCAAAACTCTTTATAGATCAATTAAAACTTCCAGCAATTATTGATGAGGTTCAATACGCCCCAGAGCTTTTTTCAGTAATTAAAGAAATAGTTGACAGATCAGACAAAAACGGCCAATTTTGGATTACAGGATCACAACAATTTAACTTAATTAAAAATATTCAGGAATCTCTTGCTGGTAGGGTTGCAATTCTAGATTTATTGGGCTTATCTCAAAAAGAAAAACCTAAATTAAAATCAATTTTTGAAGAAATATTTGAGGGTGGTTTTCCAATTTTTCAATCAAAAGATAAACCAGATAGAAATACTTTTTTTAATTCATATATTCAAACGTATTTAGATCGAGACCTGTCAGGAATATTTGGAGTATCCAAATTATCAGAATTTAATAGGTTTATACAAGTTTGTGCAGCAAGAACTGCTCAGGTATTAAATATATCTGATATGGCACGAGACAGTGACATTCCAGTATCGACGGCAGTAGAATGGCTTTCTATTTTAGAGGCAACAAAACAAATTTTTTTACTTCGTCCTTATTTTCCAAATATCACAAAAAGAATAATTAAATCTCCAAAATTATATTTTGTAGATACAGGATTGGCGTCTTACTTAACCAAATGGGAAAGCCCAGACAATTTAAAAGCAGGTGCAATGTCGGGAGCGTTGTTTGAAACATATGTCGTAGTCGAAGTAATTAAAAAGTTTATTAATAAAAACAAAGAACCCTTTATTTTTTATCTTAGAGACAAAGAAGGGCATGAAGTTGATTTAGTAGTCGAAGAAAATGGCCTTCATTTGATAGAAATAAAATTATCTGCGTCTGTTAAAAGTGA
>JAUYMM010000043.1 GCA_030699485.1 Candidatus Woesebacteria bacterium
ATAAACCCACCACATAAAATCCTTGGATATTATTTTAAGTTCATTAAAAGTATCATCTGCATCAATTTTTCTTTTTCTAAATTTTTGTTTCTGCCATAGTTTTGCATAAACAACTAGTTCTGACAGAACTTGTAATAAACAAATAGTGAGGCCATGCAAACCATCTTTATATCCCTCTTCGGCAAAATATCTTCTTAAAAACTCTGATGCTGGTTTAATTAAGACATCCCTCCACTTAAACTCAATTCCCTTTTTGTTTAATTCTTTAGCTTGAATTGTAGTGTACCTATTCATTCTAGTTATATATTCCTCTACAGAAGAATAGTGTCGGTGTTTAATGGCAAATTCCTCTTTGTTTGGAAGATCCATACCCTTACCTGTTGTCATTGGTACTGAGTGAATTACTTCATTCCATACTACAGCCCCTTTTTTGAAAAACCTGATATTCATGTCGGGCCACCAACCAGAGTGTTTCATCCACTTCCCAAAAATTATATTTTTTCTTGGGATTCTGTAAAATTTGGCTTGAGGATCTTTTACTTCTTGTTTCAAAAAGATTTTTAAACTTTCCGGAATCTCCTCATCAGCATCTAAAATAAAAACCCAATCATTTTTTGCTTTTTCAATTGCAAAATTTCTTGCAGGTTCAACATAGCTAATTTTTTTGTGTTTAAATACTCTTGCACCATACTTTTTAGCCAATTCTCTTGTTGTATCTGTTGACATCATATCAACAACTACTATTTCGTTTGCAAAACCCTTAAGAGATGCTAGACAGCGCTCAATTTTCTTTTCTTCGTTATATGTATTAACTACCGCCGAAATTTTCGCCATATCCATATATTATAACTTCTTTATTCTCAAAAATCTTCTTTAAACCTAGTTCAGTTGAACCTAATCTAAGTAGCTCTCCTGAAAGAGGTGAGATCTCCTTAACTAGGTACAAATATTTGATATTGTTTTGAATTAAAAATTCTCTCCCTGTCGCAATATCAAGAGTCGAAATAAACTTTAACATCTCCTCTTGTCTGCTCTCCCAACCATATCCCATGATGTTTAGGTTCACTTGATCTTCAAGAAATACTGGTTTATCGGTAAAAGCTGACACATAAGAGGTTGATTCATAGAGATAAAGTGGTCTTGGAGAAAATTTTTCTGCTTCCTTTGCCTTATATTTATCAAATGGATAAGTAAATACTATTCCATCTGGTTGTTTAGCCAAAAAGTCTAAGGCAATATATTCTTCACTTGATACCATTGCTTGTGGCATTTTTGGTAAATAATGTTGCAAAGTGGACCATATTCCAAAAATTGCAAAAATTATAAATAAAACTTTAACCCAATCTTTCATCTTACTAATAGATATTCCTGCAAATATTGAGAAAAAGAATAAATAATAATAGAAAAACTGAATAGTATTCCACGGAGTACCTTTTTGAACGAAAAACATTGGAATTATAACTGCCATAGAAAGAATAGTGACAATAAAAACTAATAAACTATCAATCTTTGCTTTAAATAGATGATTAAACCCAATAATTCTTAGACCCATATTCCCTATCAAAAAAATTATAAAGGCTGTTCCATACGCCAAAATTTCTTTAAACCAAATACGACCCATTTTATAAGTTGTCATTGCAGAATAAAATCTTTCCCAACCCAACCTATCTGAATACGACATTAAAGTTTCCAAAAACCACATGGGTTGCCAAATGAAAACTGCTAAACTATCACTCTTTGTATAACTAAATAGAATTAAATTTATAATAAGAGACCCAATAAACACGCGTATGTAGAATGTTGTATGTTGTATGTAGTATTGATACAACCCTGAAACAAATAAGGCACCGAGAACCAAAATTGCAGAGTAGGCTTTAATTTGTATTAGTAAACCAAAAAATAAAATGCTTAATAACAAATTCTTTTTTTGTAATGAAATTAACCCAGCTAAGATAAAAATCAAAGATAATGCAAATGGTGGATTAACTAACGTAGAAATAGATTGTTGTGACCAAAACATTGACTCACCTGTAAAAATACCATCTCTTAAAAAGGTTACTATAAATCCAAATGATGAACTAAAATAAACAAAGGCAGTAGACCATAATGCTTCGTTTTTAGATCCTCGCCAATTTAAAACAAATAAATATACCAATAAACCAATTATTAAAGCAAAAATAGGAGGTAGAATCTGGAAATACAAAATGCTAATAGGAATTGTTGTTAATTTGTTTAACAAAGCTAAGAGTAAGTCAAAACCTAAATGATAGTTTTTTATGATATCTCCTGCAAATACTGGATTATTTAATGAGCCTGCTACTAAGCTTTTAGAAAGAGCAATATGCCAAATACCATCATGACCATTTGGTCCCCAAAATCCATATCCAAAAGAATAGTTAATTCCACTTCTGATCATTGTTAATGACCATGTAATAGTTCCAAGTATTATTAGACTAACGAGCGAAAATTGTTTTGTAACTTTTTTTAGCATCTTCTATCAAAGATAAGCCCATCATTGAAACCATGGAAGCGGTATAAATAACAAAGCCAACAATACTCAAAATCAACATTGAATTAATACTTACATCTAAAAATTTCCTTGTCACTATTAATACTAGTCCCATTGTAATAGATCCAATTAATGGTTTTACAATAGAATTTGTAATTGAAAAATTTACATAACTCTTAGCAACCACTATTGCGATTACTGACGAAAGACCAACTAAAGAATAACCAACTGATGCTCCTAATACTCCATATCTTGTTGCCAAAAATGGAATAAATGCCCACGATAAAGCCGTCCACATAATCATCAAGTAAAATGTAATTTTAATTTTCCCAATTGCATTTAAAAGGTTTGTTAATTGTGTTGTGGCTGCGGCAAAAAGAAAATTTATTGAGATAAAAATTAATGGAATTAAAGCAGGAATCCATTGATTATATCTTGGAATTACCCTTACTAAAATTGGGGCTAAAATAATAATTCCAATTAAACTTGGAAAAACAAAAAGACAAATAAAAAATATTGACCTTGTAACACTTTTTTCTAAATCATTTTTATTATCTTGCATTCTTGAAAATGCTGGGAAAGTAACACGGGTTACTGTATCCATAAAAAATGTTAACGGCAGTCTTGCTAATTTTTGCGCAAACGATAATATTCCAACTCCAACTGGACCAATTATTCCACCTAAAATAATTGTCATACCATCATCTTTAAACGTGGCTAAAAAAGTATTAACTTGATATGGTATACCGAACTTGAATAATCCTTTTAAAGTGTTTAAAGAAAATGCAATTCCAGGCTTCCATGGTTGGAGTGCATAAATTGCAACAAGTCCTACAATTCCCCTTAGAATTACAGCCAAGCTAAAGCTTGAAAGCCCAAAGCCTTTCATTGCGAAAAATACCAAAACAACGTTATAAACAATTTGCTCCAAAATTTGAGGAAAAACTAATTTAACAAACTCCAACTTTCTTTCTAGTAACACTGAGGGAATACTTTTAAGAGATGATAAAACAAGGGACAAAGATAACGCATATAAAAGTATTTGACCATCATAGGTAAGTGAATATTTTTGGACAAAGAAGGGAGTTAGTAGAAAAACAATCCCAATTATTGTGAGTATTAATATTTGTTGAACAAAAAAAGTTGTTTTTAAATCTGTATCGGTTGGAGCTTCTTTTTTCTGAATTAAAGCAGCTGCTAAACCAATATCTGAAAAATAAACTAGAAAGTTAATTATTGCTGAAATAATTGCAAATACACCAAATTCGTAACCGCCAAGATAAGCAAACAAAAAAAACTGTGCAATTAAAGCAATAATTTGCAAGAGGAAAGTTCTGCCTGTTAAAATGACAACTCCACGAACTGACCTTTCTTTCACTGTTTCGATACTAATTTCTTCTTCCACAATCTAAATTGTATCATCTTTGACAAATTTCAATTTGGGTATAGCTCAAAAAAGAGAAGTTCTTCTTGTGGTCCATACCAAGAATATTGTTTTGAATCTGTTAGTCTTAAACCTTTAGGGAACTTAGAAATTAACTTATATCCTTGTTCTTCCGCTTTTCCTTTATATCTTGATTTATTAATAACTAAATAGGTTTTATTTCCTGCTTCCACTGCTTCTTTTAAACTTTGCGGTATGTCATCAATAATAACTCCAACTCCAATAACTATTATATTAGGTAGATCATTTAAATATAATTGTAGTCCGTCTGGTAATGTCCCAAAATACCCTTCAGTTCCAACAACAATTTGTACTCCAGGATTTTTTGCCTCTTCTACCCTTAGATACTCTGACACTTCTTTAATTCCCTGACCAGCTGTCCATTCCTCTAAGTATCCAGATCTCTCGCCTCTTGGTAAATTAGCTTTCTTGGGATTTGTTAATAAATAATAATCAAAAACTAAACTTGGAACTATAAATAAAATTATTAACACGTAATTTATAATTTTTAGCCATTTAGTCTTTGTCAGAAATATCATTCCTGATAATATAAAAAGATAAGGCAGTGTAAAAAATATATATCTAGCTGTAAAAGCTTTGGCAAACTCCGCTTGAACAAATACTGGGAAAAGTACCCAAATCAAAAGAATTAGTGTTTCTTTTAAATGTTTTTTACTCCCCAGATATACGCCCAATAAAATCAAAGGGATAAGTGTTACAGGTCCCATACTTATAAGCCAAACAAAAAAATCTTTTAAATGGGGAATAAGTGGGTCTAAAAAATTTGTAAATAAATGATTAAAGGGTAATACATAATCTCCCGTTCTAGATGATAGTAATGCAAAATTAGGTCCAAGTCGCTGGATGTTGTACATGGCAAACGCCAAAAAGTATGTCACTCCTAATCTCCAAACATCTTTCCAATTATTTAAGACCCAAAACATTGGTAATAATAAGGCAATAAACATTGCTGGTGATTTAGTTAGTGAGGCAAATCCCAACATGAATCCAGCTATCATTGCAAGATCAAGTCGTTTGTATTTTGCAGTTAAAAAGGCAAACACTGCTGTCCAAATACCAAACATGGATAGCATTGAATCAACCAAAGCCATCCTGTCAAAGAAAACTGAAAAAGGGGAAATAGCATATATAAAAACTGCAAATAAAGAGGTAAGTTTGTTCTTAAAAAATAAATATGAAAGAGTAAATATCCCAAGCATTGTACCAATACCAGTTGCAACAGATAGCAAACGACCAATAAATAATGGATCAGAAAAATATTTAATTAAAAACATTAAAACCCACATATAAAGAGGTTGTTTCCCATCTGAGAGAGGTAAAAATCTTAAAGTTGGCTCAGTTGCCATGACTTGTGCCCACCTAACATAGATTGCCTCATCCACAAAAATCGGTAAAATTGTTAAGTTAATAATCCTAATCCCCAGCCCAATTGCCAATATTAGAATTAATATTAAAATTGTCCCCCTCCACTCTCTAAACATTTTCCTCATTTATACATCCCCCTTAATGCGTTTATCCGGACTTTTATCAAATCTCGAAATCCTTCCCATGAATCTTTAATTGGATTAACTTTTGTTCCTTCTTTATGATGCCAAACTACAGGAACTTCAGCAACTTTTAGTTTTAATTTTCTGGCAACATATAAAATTTCCAAATCAAATCCTGCTGAAACTGAAGCTCCAGATTGTGCTTGTTGTTGATTAAAAATCTGTAAACGTTTAAATATTTCAGTAGAAGCTTTTTTTGTAAAAGCTTTAAATCCACATTGTGTATCTTTGTAAGGAAGCTGTAATACTAAATTACGTAAAATAGAAAATCCTAAGGCCATCGTTTTTCTAATTAGTGGTGCACCTTCTCTACCTGCCCTTGAACCAATAACAATATCAAAATTTTCTTTAAATTTAGGTAAAATCATCTCAAGTTGATCAATCGGTGTTGCTTGATCCATATCATCAAAAAGAACAATGTCTCCATTAGCTTTTAACATTCCAGCAATCACAGTTCCACCTTTTCCCCTATGAGGTTCTCTTAAAACAGTAACATTCCTGTGATTTTGAGCAAATTTTTCTGCTAATTCTGCAGTTTTGTCTGTAGATCCGTCATCTACAACAATTATCTCCCATGTATATTTTTGTTGATTTAAATAATCAACCATACCAGAAAGAGCTCCCGTTCTTATATTATTTTCTTCATTAAAAGATGGTATTACTATAGATATATCCATATTAAATTCTTTCTCTTTTTTGTACTGTTATTGCACCAAACTTTGTTTCTTCTATTACTTTCCCAATCCCTTTTTGTCTGTCAAGCCAAGCTTTAAGTCTTTCAGGGTGTGGTGGGTCTTCCTCATATAAAGTATAGAGCAATTTTACCTGATTTTCCTCTTGTATTACTCCTTTCCATTTAAATAGATAATCGTAGGAGTATGAAATGACAGGAGGAACATAAACATCAACATTAAACTTATTACCAGTTGAATCATAAGCCAAATAATTAACTGCCTCTAGTTGATTTATAAATGCAATACTATTTGGACTATCTGATTTATCTAATAACTTGGTATTAAGTGGGTAATAATTATTGCGAAGGAATACTAACATAAAAATAATCACGAATATCTTTCCAAGATAATTTTTCTGCCACAGTTTTCCTAAAACTAAACTTGTTAGCATTATATAAATCATATAATAACATGTCAAATAATATTCATAGAAATTATTGTTATTTCCTTGGTAAAAATAAAGACCAAGCAGTGGAGAGATAAGTAGTATTAATATAATTCTTGAAAATTTATTTTTATAAAGTGATGGTAATAGATATATAAAAGATATTAATAAAATAGTTAGCAAAACCATCTCTGTTTTTTCTCTTGAGTGAAATATCTTAGTAGAAAAAGATTCATAATAAAATCTTGTTCTGTTTTCTAATAAAGATTTTGTAGGTAGTACAAAACTTTTTTCCTCGACAAAATTATTGACAATTCCATTTCTTAAAATTCCATCGTGTTTAATATCAAAAATTAAAAGTGGTGAAAAAGTAAATATAAATAAAATTAAAGATATAAGAAATGTTTTTAGATTTGGTCTATTTTTCCAATTTAATGTTAAAAATATTAAAATTGCAGGGATATAAAAAAATTCACCTGATGAACCAAAACTAAAAAGTGAAAGGCCTGTGACAAGAGCGATAACGTACCAGCCATATTGTTTACCTTTTAAAACAAGGTACATTGCCCAAACCAAAATCATTGACAAAAGTAGCATTGGTGTGGGATTACTTAACCATCTACTTGTCCAGACCATAAAATATGAAAATGAAGCTAAAATAATTGCAATCAAGCCACTTTGCTTATCCTGGGATTTTAATACCAGGAAATACATTAACCATATTGCCAAAACTGCTGTGAATATTAAAAACATGGTTGGATAAATTGGATTTCCTTTCCCTAAAAAATAAAAGGGTGCAATTAAATAATAATAAAATGGACCTCTAAATACACCAGCAAGACCAGTTGTTGGTCCTATTAAAAACATTTTTCCTTTATACAATAAGTCCCAAATAACTAAAGCATCTCTACCTTGATCGTAATGAAATGCAAGAAGTGAATTAATATTTAAGGTTCTTAAAAAAAAGGCGGATATTAATATTAAAAAAACACTAATTTTTTTTAGCATATTTTCTGCATGCAGTTAAAACTTTTTCTACAGCTTCATCAAATGGTCCCTTAACTTTTGCTCCAGATGCTGCAATGTGTCCACCTCCGCCAAGATCCTTTGCTATCTTTGATACGTCAAAATTACTCCTTGCTCTAAAACTAATTGCCAAAACATCTTTATCAATTTCTACCATGATTAAACCAAAATCTGTATCTTTTACTACAGGTGAAAACAAATTAGCAACGTCTTCTTTTGAAGATGAGTCTTCGCCATATTCTTTGTATACAGATAGAGGAATTGCAGACCAAACAAAAGAATGATTAGTATCATATTGCATGTTTTCAATTACCTTTCCCCAAAATTTTAACGTTTCAAACTTAACACTTCTAAAAGTATTAAACACAATTTCATCTTTACTTGCTCCCAAACTTAATAACTCTCCTGCAATTTCAAATGTAGGTTTTCCTACTCCGCCATATTGAAAACAACCAGTATCGCTTAGTATTCCAGTTAATAACTTAGTTGCGATATCACTATTAAGTTTTACCTTCCAATCTACAAAAATTTTAAACAATAATTCTGCTGTAGATGTCACCTGGCTATCAATTAAATTAATATCGCCAAAACCAACATTAGTAAAATGATGATCAATAACAATCATTTTAATATCTGGTTTTTTAATTTTTTCATCTCCCGTAACCATGCCGTAAGTAGAAGAATCTAAAATTATAAATAGGTCGTAACCTGAAAAATCAAACTCATTAAAATCAATAGTTTTAACATTATTACTATTACTTAAAAACAAAAGGTCTGCTGGTAATTGGTTTGGGCAAATAACATCAACTTTTATCCCCATATTGTCAATTACGGATTGTATTGCTAAAGCACTACCTACTGAATCACCATCAGGACCACGGTGACAATTTACAAGAATCTTCTTTGCTTTTTTTATTTCTTCTAAAATTAATTGTGATTCTGGGTAATTCATTTTGTATGTATTAACTTGTATATTGTAACACCGTCTACATTCCATTCATTTTCAATTTTACTCCAACCAAAATTTGCAACCTCTGCCTTGGCAGAATGTGTTGGATCACATTGTTCTTTAATTTTCTCACAAATTACAAAAAGTTGATCTGTGACTGTCTCTGTAAATTGTGCATCAATTTCAATCATTTTGGAATTATTCTTTTCTAAAAAATATTGATAACCGTCTTCATAATTTTGTTCCGCAACAACAGCAATATTAAACTTTTGATCTTTTGATTCTTCAATGACTTTATTGGCAACATTTTCTGCTCTTTTCATTTGATTATTAGGAGAAGACCTTAATGGATTATTAATTATGTTAATATAAAATAACAATAAAAGAGCCAATATAAATAAATATCTTCCTATTCTACTTAAATTTTCAAAGACATCTTGTATAAATCCACCTATTAATAAAAATGGAGCAGCAAATAAAAACCCATAATAATGATCATATATTGGCTGTTTATATAGCCCAAAACCAATTAAACCAAATATTATCCACAAAAAGAGTATTGAAAAACCTGATGCTTCATTTGAATGAAGTTTTTTTCTTCCCAATAAAATCAAAATTGATGGAATTGAAACAAACGCTAATACTATTTGACTTAAAATTCTGTTTTTTCCTGTAATCAAACTACTTACAATATCAATTGCAATATTAGGTATTTTAGAAAAAGAACTCCAAGGGGAAATTGAAAAAGTTGACTCTCTGATAGTAAAAAATGTTTTCATGGCATTATAGTTCATCCAGTTATGCCTTATATCAAAAATTAAAAGTGGAGACATTAAAAAAAGAAAAACGCAAGCTGCAAAAACAGAAGATTTAATAAATTTTATTAAAGGTGTCTTTTCAGTTATTGTTGAGGTGGTTGTGTTTAATAGTAGAAATTTAAGTATCCAAATTATCCCAATAACAGGGGCAAGTAATAATCCCAGATAATGTGATTGAAGTACAAATGCATATGAGATTGCCATCACATATAGAAATTTGTAATCATTTTTTTTCCAAACTCTCCACATCGCATAAATAGTAAGTAATGAAAAAAAAGGCATTATATTTGGATTCCATGATGAATGAGAATATACAATAACAGTTGGTGAAATTGCAAAAAATAAAGCGGCAATTAACCCAGCAGTCTTTCCAAACCAGTCTTTACCTACGATAAAAACTAGGTAAATAGTCACTATTCCTAAAAGAGCTACTCCAATTGCTGGACCAACAGGTGAATAATTAGAAAGAAACAAAAAAGGAGCCATAAAATAATAATAAAGTGGTCCTAAATACATATTTCCAACTGAAGTTCCCGGACCTATTAAAATAGGGTCAAAATGTACTAATAAATTTCTAACAATTATAGCGTCTCTTCCTTCATCGCCCAAAAAAGTCATATAAGATTCAATCTTATACAGTCTAAAAAATGCACCTGTTAATAGAATTAGTATTAGTATCCAATTCTTTTTAAGATATTTTATAATTTTCGCCATAACTTAAATAAATCTTTGAAACTATTTATAATAACTTTGATATCTCTTCCCGTTCCTTTTCCTTCAATCCTAGGCAGATGGGTTACAGGGATCTCAACAATCGTAAAACCAGCTTTTTTAGATTTGATTAAAAATTCGCTTGAAATAAAAGCACCTCGCTCACTTTCAAGTCTGGGGATTTTATCAATAACTTTTTTTGATATTAGTTTAAAGCCACAATCAATGTCTTTTACACGTAAACCGAAAAGTATTGCTACGGAAAGCTCCCACATCTTAGAGGTTATAATTTTAAACTTACTTACTCTGCGTTTTTTGTAATACCCAATTACTAAATCTGCATTTGTTTCATATTGTTTATTAATAAATTGATCTATCTCAGAGAAATCAAATTGTCCATCAGAATCTGTAAATGCTATCCAATCGTATCGGCAATTATAAAAACCTGTTTGTAAGCTTGCCCCGTAACCTTTATTCTCTTTATGGTTTATAATCTTAATTCTTGGATCTTCTTTTTTTAACTTTTCTACAATTTCTCTTGTTTTGTCCTTCGATCCGTCATTAACAATTATTATTTCCCAAAGGTTGAAATTCTTTTTTAATACTTCGGAAGCTTTTAAAACTGTATTTTTAATACTTCCTTCTTCATTATAAGTAGGGAAAAAAACAGAAATCTCATTCATAAACATAAGTCTAACATATATGAGGCTAAATGTGATATTATCAAAGTATGGACAAAATTAAAAAATTTATTCCCATTATACTTTTATCTTTAATTCCCACCCTGTTAATATGGCTTCCATTTTTTGTAAGAACAGTTTCTTTCTGGACAATTCCACTTCCTCAACAGGGCATGGCTACAATTGTTTCCAATTTTGATGGTCCACTATATATAGTGGCGGAAAAAACTTTGTATAATCCTGAATTAATAGGAAAAAACTTTCAATTTCCATTAACAAATGAGTATTATTCTGCACATTTTCCAATGTTTCCAATTTTAATAAAAACATTTGCACCAATTTTTGGTAGCCCTTATTCAATGCTTTTTGTAACTCTTTCAAGCTCTTTTCTTGCTTTATTTTTCTTCTATAAACATGCGAAAAAATATCTCAATAATACAAACGCTCTTTGGTTAACACTTATTTTTTCTATTTTCCCTGCACGATGGTTAATCGTTAGATCAGTTGGTTCTCCTGAACCATTTTTCATTGCTGCAATTCTTGCATCAACTTATTTCTTTGGTAAAAGGAAATATTGGTTAGCAGGAATTTGGGGATTACTCGCACAACTTACCAAATCTCCGGCAATTTTACTTTTTGTAGCTTACGTACTTCAAATTTTCATTCCTCATCTTAAAAACCTAAAAAATATTGAAGTAAAAAAATATTTACCACTTCTATTAATACCATTTGGAATAGTTCTGGTTTTTTCTTTTTACAAATTTACATATGGTGATTTTTGGGTATATTTTAAATCAGGAGACAACATGCATCTTTTCTTTCCTCCTTTCCAGATTTTTAACTACTCAGCACCTTGGGTAGGGACATTTTGGCTTGAAGAGGTTATCTTTATTTATTTAATTGGAATACTGGGACTTTACAAACTATATCAAGAAAAACTAACTACCTATTTTTACTTTTCATTAGTTTTTTTCATACCATTATTATTTGTGGCTCATAGAGATTTGATGAGATATTCTCTACCTCTTGTCCCATTTTTAATTCTCGGATATAGAGAATCTCTTCTTAAAAAAGAGTTTAAATTTGCAATAATAATTCTAATAGTTCCTATTTATCTTTATTCTCTGGCCTTCATTTCCCAAAATGCTATGCCAATTGCAGACTGGTCTCCATTTTTGTAATCCGTGGGTTTTTTATACTTCTAAGGACTAATTATATGAAGTGGAAATAGCAAGACATTGGAGACTAAAAGACCAAAGATATAGATTAATAGGATTGCAAGATAAAATAACCAAAAAAGCTGAGTTCCCACCGAAAGCTAATCTTAAAAAAATTACTATTTTTTCTTCTTCCAGATTACCTTCGTATACATCAAATAATTATATGGAAGGACCAGAAATAATACCACAAATGCAAGAACTAAGGCATCATATTGAACACCAACCAGTTTAACTCCAAATGGACCTGCTATTGATTGAATTATGAGAGCTCCTCCTGATGTTAGATTAAATTGGAAAAATTTAAAAATAGTCTGTTTTAATCCTCTTATTTCATCTTCTTTAAATGTCCATATGTTATTAAATATATAATTATTAATTATTGCCAGTTCTGTAGAAAAAGCCCAAGATAATGTTTCATTAACTCCCATACCTCTAAACAATCTTAAAAAGAAAAAATTAACAATAAAACCTGTAAAACCAACAATACCAAATTTTATTATTTTTTGTTTATCCTTTATTCCTAAAATAATCGCTACTTTAAAAGTTGCAATCATTTCCTTTGGATTAAATTTAGATTTCTCCATTGTTCTAGGTGCAAATTCTAAAGGCACCTCTACTGTCTTTTTTGATAATTTTATGCTTTGATAAAGCAGATCTACTTTATATGCAAATCTATTAAGTTCCATTAAATTAGGAAGATCAATTTGGTCTAATACTCCCTCTACTTTTGTTAGTCTAAAACCAGTTGTTAAATCATGTAATGAAGGTTTAAGTAAAACAAGTCTTATAAATAAATTCCCTAAATATGAGACGGCTCGTCTTGAAAATTGCCATTCTTTAGGAATAGACCCACCTTTGACATATCTACTTCCAATTGCGTAATCTGCTCCAGCTAAATACGCTTCTACCATTGGTTTTATAAACCTTGTTGGATGTTGAAAATCTGCATCCAT
>JAUYMM010000001.1 GCA_030699485.1 Candidatus Woesebacteria bacterium
TTTATATCAGTTGCCAAGTATCCTGAAATTGATACAAGTTTAATAAAGACAATTGATGGTAGAACATTATCAACTGAAAATGCAATTAAAGAAACTTTTGAAAGTAGTCATGGATTTAGTGAAGCATACAATTGTGATTTAATGAAAAAAGGGAGTGTTGAAAGATCACACCCGCCGGGTGTGATAAATTATAAAGCTTTTGATGGCGGTGTTGCTTGTGACTATTTTGTATCCGAAGACATCAAATATGACCAAACTTACGCGCTTCATATAAAGGGAGAAAATAAAGCTGGCAGAAGCTTAAAAATATATTTATATGATTGGGAAACAAAAAGAGTAAGGTTAGAAGAATTACTTCCGAGTGGTAATTTTGATGAATATTATGTAATTTATCCACGGTTCACAGTTGACGGTTCACCGTTCACCGAGAGTGGTTATACGCTTAATATAGAAACAAGAAGTTTTGGTAGAATTTCTTCTGAAAATATAATTAACACTATTGAGTTTATCCCAATATCATTGACGAGATTGCAAGGTCTGACCTTGCAATCTGACTTAGAGATATTGAGTGTTAAAAAATTTGGCACTGCAATATATAAAGTAGAAACTAGAGGAGAAGGAGTTTTAGAATTAGGACAAGGTTATGAAGAAGGTTGGATAAGTTATCCAAAACTAGAACATCTAAAAGTAAATTCTTGGGCAAATGGGTTTAAAATTAATAGTGGTGGTGTTTATTATATTTTCTTCTGGCCACAATTCTTGGAATGGGGAGGATTTGTTGTTTTAATAGTTACTTTAATTAGCCTCACTCGTCTGACAAAGTCTTAATTGTCATTTTTTACTAACTTTAGTATTTTTTCAAATGCTTCAATATTGCCAAGTGCATCATGGACTGGGTTATGGTCGTGAGGTGTAACCCTCCAATTCTTCCAACTTTGGGAATCAAAAAAATCACCTTTAAGACCGGCATAAAAATCTGAAATACGTCTAGCTGAATGACCGAAAGGATTATGTCCCAAAAATTTGTAAAAATAATAATTGATAAACTGCCAGTCATACGCTGGGTTATCACTTACAAAAATAATTCTTCCTTTGAATTGGTTTAACCACTTATTAAATTTTTCGAATGTTTGTTTTGTACCTCCGTGACCATGAAATGATTGCTTAGATTTAAAATCAACAGCACCAAATTCAAATGATAAATCATCGTTAAATGTGGGAGCAGGCCCATGTCCTTCACAGTCTACAAAAATCAAATTGTTAAGTTCTAGCATTAAAAACATTTTATCAGATTTGAACTATTAAAAAAAATATTTCATTATTGACATAACTTCAAAGCAACGTATAATCAAAGAATAGTTAGTTTAAGTTAGCTTCGGCCCAAGTTATAATCAATTCATGCAACAAACAGACGAACCAGTATCACAAACAAATTCGGGATATGGACCAAGAAGAATTCCTGATGCAGATCTTCCTACAGAATACGTAGAAGGAATATTAGACATTGCTCATGAGGGGTCTGGCCTTTTGCGTCCTAAAAACTTTTCTCCAAGTATTGACGATGTTTATATTTCAAGCTCCCAAATTAGAAGGTTTAATCTTCGCGTGGGAGATAAAGTAGGTGGACAGGCAAGAAGACCAAAAGAAAATGAAAGATATTGGGGACTATTAAAACTTGACAGAATTAATGATACAGACTCAGAAGAATTTCTTAAAAAAACTAGAATAAATTTTGACGATATGATGGTTATTTACCCTGATGAGCAGTTAAAACTTTCTACAGCTGAAGATGTTTTAACAACTCGTATGGTTGATCTTGTAGCTCCAGTTGGTTTTGGTCAAAGAGCTCTTGTGGTTTCTCCTCCAAAAGCAGGAAAAACATGGCTTGTTAAAGATATGATTACAGGAATTGCAGAAAATTACAAAGATAGGGTTCATTTGATGGCTGTTTTGATAGGTGAAAGACCAGAAGAGGTAACTGATATACTTCGTCATTTGCAAAAAGTAACAGATGGTAAGGGTGAGATAGGAGCCAGTAACTTTGATGAAGCTCCAACAGATCAAACAAGAGTGGGCGAGCTTGCCCTAGAACGCGCCAAAAGACTAGTTGAAGAGGGTAAAGATGTAGTCTTGCTTTTAGATTCTATTACTAGAATGGCAAGGGCATATAATTTGGCGCTTCCTACTAGTGGTCGCACTTTAACAGGTGGTTTTGATCCAGTTGCCCTATATCCTGCTAAAAAGTTCTTTGGGGCTGCAAGAAAAATTGAAAATGCAGGCAGTTTAACAATTATTGGAACTTGTTTAATTGAAACGGGAAGTAGAATGGATGATTTGGTCTATGAAGAATTTAAAGGCACTGGCAATATGGAGCTTCACCTCACCCGTAAACTTGCAGAAAAAAGAATTTTCCCAGCAATTGACGTATCTAAATCTGGAACTCGTCAAGATGAATTACTTTTTGGTAAAGACAAATTAACAAAAGTAAATACGCTTCGTCGTATGATTGATATGATTAGTGAAGACGAGAGGACAGAAACGTTATTAGCCAAACTTGCAAAAACTAAAGATAATGATAGCTTCTTAGATACCCTCAAAACTGCTTAGTGATTTAGGTCATATCTGCTATACTGTTTTCCATGGAAGATGTAAAACAGTTTTTAGTAGAATTTGGATATTATTTAACCAAAAAGTTTCACCTTTCCTTTTTAAGATTTGAAGAAAGCAAATCCACTTTCGTTACTTCCCTTTATAAACAACGAGGAAAAATGTCAAGGAAATTAATTCATACAGGTATGGCAGGCTTGGCAGGCCTTGGTATGATGATTGCACCTGTTATTGCTCAGGAATTTCCAGGAACCTCTGTTAATCCTTGGGAAATTGAATCAAACCCAGAAGTTCTATCAGCTACAACAGAATCAGATGGAATTGAGACCTTGGTTTCTGAAAAAGTTAGAGATAGCCTAAAAGATTATAAAGTTGAAGAAGGGGACACAGTAGCCTCAATTTCTAAAAAATTTGGAATTGATGAAGATACTATTCGTTGGCAAAATAGTATTACAAAAGATAAAATTAAAGTAGGTCAGATCATCCAAATTCTTCCTGTAACAGGAATTGCCCATAAAGTTAATAAAGGGGACACTGTTTATTCAATTGCCAAAAAGTATGATTCTTCTGCACAGGCAGTAGTTGATTTTCCATTTAATACATTTAGTAATGATGAAACTTTTGAACTTGCTATTGGTCAAATTGTTATAGTTCCTGAAGGTGTAAAACCGCAAGATGCAGTTACGGCTCCTAGAATTAGGCAAATTACTCCTGATGCTGGTTCAGTTGTTGCTTCTGGTAATTTCGTTTGGCCAGCTCAGGGTACAATTACACAGAATTTTGTTTGGTATCACCCAGGAACTGATATAGCCAACAGGGGATTGCCAAAAGTTTTGGCTGCTGATGCTGGAGTTATTACCTATGCAGGTTGTTTGAATTGGGGCTACGGTTGCCATATTAGGATTGATCACGGTAATGGTTATGCAACACTCTATGCCCATCTTTCTCAAATATATGTATCAGTAGGCCAAAGAGTTAACAGAGGCTCTGCAATTGGCCAAATGGGCTCAACTGGTAGATCAACAGGCCCACATCTTCACTTTGAAGTCGCCAAAAATGGAGTAAAGCTTAATCCCTTGACAGTGCTAAGATAATTCCACCCCTAATTTG
>JAUYMM010000055.1 GCA_030699485.1 Candidatus Woesebacteria bacterium
CTTTGGGAAGAACAAAGAAGAGGAGCAATACTTGATTACTTGCCAATAACAGCACTTGAACCAAGAGAAGCTGCACCAAAATTAAATAATTTTATTAATCGAAGTAACAAATTTACTCTTGATGTAAATATTGATAATGAAACTCAAATTGAAATTCCTATTTTTTATTTTCCAAATTGGGAAGTAACAATCGATGGAATAAAAACAGAAGTGACCCATGATAATATCTTGGGTAGAATTTCAGTAAAAGTACTGGAAGGTCAACATAAAATTGTTGGAAATTTTAAAAACACGCCGATAAGAACGGTATCTAACTTAATATCAGTTATTAGTCTTATTACATTTTTAATAATATGCAGAAAAAAATATATTTAATAATTTTATTACTTTCTATTCCTGCCGTGAGATACCTTTTTGTATATGGATATTTTGGTGTTTCAGATGACCTTCATATTGGTTGGCTCTTTGAAATGGATAGGGTAGTCAAAAGCTTACAATTTCCACCACGATTTGTACCAGATTTATCCTTTGGATTTGGCTATCCTCTTTTTAATTTTGTTTACCCATTACCTTTTTATATAGCTGAGATTTTTCATTTAATAGGTTTCTCATTAGTTAATAGTGTCAAAATTGTTTTTGGGCTTTCAATTCCTCTTTCAATGTTTTTCATGTACAAACTTTTAAAACATTTTGCGTCAGAAGAATTATCACTTGCTGGAGCAGTCTTATATGTATACGCTCCATATAGAGCCTTGGAGATATACGTGCGCGGCACGTTAGGGGAGATCGTTGCCTTTGTATTTTTACCATTAATTATTTTAGCTGTAATTAAAAAGAAACCTTATGTTTTAGCCTTATCTTTTGCTGGCCTTATTCTGTCGCACAATATTATGGCTTATATGTTCATGCCATTTTTATTATTGTTTACGATTCTTAATCGATCGTTTTTAGTTTCCTTGAAAGGTTTATTGTTGGGTCTTTTGTATTCCGCTTATTTCTGGGTTCCTGCAATTTATGAGAGCAGTTTAATGAAATATGATACCGTTTTTAACTTTTATGACCACTATCCAGCCCTAAAGCAGTTTATTACTCCATATTGGGGCTATGGAGCCTCAGTTCCCGGTAATTACGATACAATGTCTTTTTACATGGGAATTGTTGGACTTTCAGTAATGTTATTTGGTTCAATCCTTTTCATAACAAGTATTACAAAGTTTTCAAAAGAAGAAAAAATAATTTTAGGCTGGTCTGTTTTTACGATACTTGTATCGGTGTTCATGATGAACTTTCGTTCAGCATTTATATGGAGAAATATTCCACTTTTACCATATTTCCAATTCCCTTGGAGATTTTTAGCAATGATAACTTTGCTAAGCCCCATATTTTTATTAGGTTTTTCTAAATTAAAAAGTAAAAGGCTTGTAAAATTAATTTCTTTAACTGTTTTAATTTCAGCCATATTCTTTAATTTTAATTATTTTAAAACTAGTGAATATCTTGGTCGTGGTGATGATTATTATTTAAATAGATATATTCCTTCTCTATCAGTTAGTGACGCTTACAAACAGACCTCAGAAGAATATTTAAGATTACCAAAGGGCACCAAAGTAAGACCAGACAAACTTTATCCAAGAGCATATACCAAAGACCCAGATGTAAGATTTAAGATTGAAGAAATAAACGCTCTAGATTCTAAAATTACTACAGAAAGCAAGAATGAATTTATGTTTAATTATAATAAATATAACTATCCAGGATTTGTTGCAAAGATTGATGGGAATAAAACAAAAATTATTGCAGGGGAGCCATTTGGACAAATTTCATTTACAGTACCAAGTGGTAAACATACAGTTGTTGTAGAATATAAGGAATCGCCAATGAGACTATTGTTTGATATAGTTTCCTTAATAGCTATTGGAGTTTCTGTAATAATAATATGCAAAAAACAATATCAACACTCTTAATTTTAGGGATTATTCTAAGGTTATTTCTTTCTTTTAATACATACCATTCAGACATTGTTCCTTTTGATTTTGCAGGGAAAATAATAAAAAATGGGAATATTACCAATTTTTACGACTATCTCTGGGATCTTCCAGAAGACAATCCTTATTTAAAAGTTTATCCTAGAAATTTATTTAATTATCCGCCACTACCCTATTTCTTTTTAGGTGGAGCATCATTACTTACTACTTGGATGGTAGATCAAACAGTACATGATAATTTTGTATTAAATTTTTCCTCTACTCTGGGAAACACACAGCTTAATTTATTATTACTGTTACTAAAACTTCCATATTTTTTCTTTGATATAGGAATTGCCTATTTATTAATGGGATTTTTTAAAAACGAGACCCAAAAAAAATGGGTATTTGCTTTGTGGATGTTTAACCCAGTTAATCTTTATGCAACTTATATGGTAGGACAGTTTGACATAATTCCTACCTTTTTAAGTGTTCTTGCCTTATATTTTGCTATTAAGAAAAATAATTTATTGCCTAGCGCTATATTGCTAGGTCTAGGTGCTGCCTTTAAAATATTTCCATTATTATTTATCGTGCCGCTTGTTCTTATTAAGTCAGACTGGTGGGGAAGAATTAAAATATTAGTAACCGCTAGCTTAACATATTTGGTTTTTGCCTTTCCATTTATAATGTCTACTGGTTTTAGAAAAACTGCAATGCTTGCAGGTCAAACCACAAAAAGTTTTTACGCACAAATTCCTATATCAGGTGGGGAGTCAGTTATATTATTTTTAGCAGTAATTATATTTTTTTACATTTTATTTATGTATAAAAAAACATTGGTTGAAGATTTGTGGAAAAGATTTTTTGTAATGATTTTGATATTTTTCATTTTTACTCATTTTCACCCTCAATGGTTTTTATGGACAATGCCATTTTTTGTAATTGAACTTGTTAGTTCAAAATTAAAACATTGGCCGTTATTTGTAATGTTATTAATAACTTTTATTGGAATGATTACCTTTTTTGATACAGGACTTTCAATTGGTTTGTTCTCGGCCATAAACCCTGCTCTTTATAATCTCCCACCTGTCTGGAATCTTCTAGGGTTAAATCTTGACATCAACGTTTCAAGAAGCATTTTGCAGACAGTTTTTGTAGGGATATCTGCTTATTATATATATGAATATGCGTAAACTTTTAGCAATCGCTATTATATTACGATTACTGGTATCTGGTTTGTTGTTTCATCCAGATATAAAGACTATTGCTTTTCAAACATCTTTTCTTAAAAAGGGTATTGTTAATATCTATCCTTACCTAATAAACAATAAGGCAAGTTTATCTCTGAAAGAAGAATTTGTTTATTTCCCATTTACTTATTTAACATTGGGTAGTTACCAAGCAGTTATTTCTAACTTTTTAGGTAATGATTTTGATAATTGGCTTGCTGACGCTGGAGCAAACTCTGTTGTAAATAATCCCAACATTATTAAGTATTTAATATTTTTGAAGTTTCCACTTTTAGTTATGGATATATTAATTGCCTTTCTTCTTTTAAATTATTTTAAAAAAAGAGAAGATGGCGAAAAAGCTTTTACTCTTTGGTTATTTAATCCTTTTACTATAGTTTTAATTTATGCTTTTTCAAATATTGATATCTATGCAGTCTTATTAACAGTTATTGCCTTTTTGTATATTAAAAGAGAAAAGTTAATAACTGCCTCAGTTTTTCTAGGTCTTGCGATTTCCTTTAAACTTTATCCATTACTTTTTGTTCCATTTTTGTTTTTAAAATCTAAAAACATTAAAGATAAAATATTAACAACATTAATTCCAATTTCAATATTTGTTTTATCAATAATTCCTTTCTGGTCAGAAGCTTTTGTTAAATCAGCACTTGTTTCTGGACTATCTGTCAGAATATTTAGTCCAAGTTTTTCAATAGG